>JAVBTW010000155.1:0-12229 GCA_031555975.1 Eubacteriales bacterium | reverse complement strand
CCGGGGTTCTTCGCTTGGTGCGGGAAACAGGACTTGAACCTGCATGAGCGTATTGCTCACTAGAACCTGAATCTAGCGCGTCTGCCAATTCCGCCATTCCCGCTTGTTGGTGGATGGGGGTGGATTCGAACCACCGAAGTCGTCGACGGCAGATTTACAGTCTGCTCCCTTTGGCCGCTCGGGAACCCATCCATATTCCGCTGTCTGACTCCTATCCATCGCCTAACCACTGTGGAGCTGGCGATGGGACTCGAACCCGCAACCTGCTGATTACAAATCAGCTGCTCTGCCAATTGAGCTACGCCAGCACGTGGCTCGGAGCCTCCAGGGCGTCCGTCACGAACGATTTCACTGCACCGTTCGCGAACTGACAGGGGTTATTATATAACAGACGAGATGGAGAAGTCAAGTGGCGGCACGATTCTTAACATTTGATCGGATGCGCGCTTTTCATTTCCATCAGGATGGTGTATACTGTCGTTGGCAAACCACCCAAACAGGAGGACTCGCGGCATGTGCGCATTGACAGGCACCGCCAGGCGGCGCGAACGGCCCGTGTTTTTTTATGCCATGGCGATGGCCGCGTTCATGCTTGCGTATGGGCCGCTCTCGACCTTTTCTGCGAACTGGGTCATGGATCAGCGCCTGCCCTATGTGCTGTTGACGGCAGCATATCTGCTCACCATCCTGCTTCAGCCTGTGTTTGGTTGGATCATCGGGCGCAAATGGATGTCACCGCGCACATTGGCCGTATGTGCCATTGGGTTGGTGTGTGCATCAGAGACCATAATTGCGCTACACCTGTACGGCGTGATCAGGTTGCCGACGCCAACGCCCATGCTCGGCGCGATGTTTGTCATGGTGCTGGGGCTCGGGGAGTGTTATCATCTGTTGACCAACACCATCGCCATGGAATATGTGAACGCCGGTGTGCGCATGAACTTCGGCATACTGCGCGGGCTGGGTTCCGCGTCGTATGCGCTGATGAGCATTGGTCTTGGCAGGCTGATCGCCCATTTGCCATCGGGCGTGAATGTCATCTTCCCGTTTGCAGCGTGCAGCTCAGCTGTATTTCTCCTCATTGTGTGGCAATTGCAACCCGTCTCCGGCTCGGTTTCAGTATCCCAGGACGAGAAGACGCGCGTCTCTTATGCCGCGCTGTTCAAGGCGAACCCGCGCATGCTGTTGCTGCTGCCGGGCACTGTATGCGTGTTCATCACACATAATCTTACATTTCTTTATCAGGTCAACTTCCTCGAAGCCATTGGTGTGGATGGATCGATGGCGGGTACGCTGCACGGCATTGAAGCGCTGGTGGAACTGCCCGCAATGGCTGTGTGTGCGTGGCTCGTCGGAAAGTTTGGCTCGTCGCGGTTGTTGGTCGTTTGCGGCCTCTCTTACATGCTGAAGTCTCTGCTATACGCTTTCGGCACGAATCTGATCGCGTACTACATCGCGGCGCTGCTACAGGCTTCGAGCTATGGACTGTTCATACCGTTGATCGTGTACGATGTCAATGACCATGTGCTGAACGCGCATCGCCCGTTGGGCCAGTCGAGCGCCGCTGCCGCGTCTACCGTGGGCATTTTGTGCGGCACATTCATCGCGAGCCAAATACTGACCCGCTCTATGCCGGGCGACATGATGGGGATGAAGATCGCCTGCCTGACCGCATCGACGGCTGCGACGGTCATTTTGGCCATCGCCACCCGCAGCCCTCATGACGCAACGTCATAGGGCGGCTCTTCGCCGCCCCAGCCGAAACACGCTTCTACAACGCGCGCACCGGTCGCGCCTCGATATACCCTCTGCAGCCCATCGGCGCGAGTTGGAATCTCGGACCGTCGTCCGGCGCCCAATCCCAGCCACAATGCTTGGGGTCATAGTGATCGATGGCCGCCATCACGGCGCTGCACTCAGCCTCAAACTGCTCGTCATCATAGGGTTGTCCCTGAAACACCATGTACTTGCAAGGGGGCAGCTCGATCAAATCGAACCCCTCTGGAACCGGGCCTTGGTAATCCAGAGGCAACTCGACGCCATGGCAGTATTCTGACGTGCCGGGTTTTCGCAACCGCTCCGGCAGCCACAGCCCTATCGCCTCATGCATCGCGCCCTTCACGCTCTCCAGTACGCCCCACACATCACAACCAACCTCCTCGCAATAAGAAAAATACTCGTCCGCCTTCACGCCCCGTTTCAGCAGCAGTTTCCGCGCCGGGCGCTCGATCACTTGGGTAAACACGATCTGGCTTCGCATATTATCTTCTCTCCTCTCCAGATGCCTGTAGTAATCCGCGACTGGGTAGTAGTTGAACAGCGGGATCGGCGGCGTTTGTTTGCGATACCTGCCCGGCTGCAGTCCGAACCTGCGCGAAAACGCCTTGGTGAATCCCTCGTGGGAGCCGAACGCGCAAGTGAGCGCAATGTCCAGTACGCTGGCGTTGCCATCGCGCAGCATCCGGGCGGCGTCGGACAACCGCACCTCGCGGATGTACTGAAACGGCGTCCTGCCTGTCAGCTCGGAAAACGCCCGTAACGCCTGCCACGGAGAATAGGCCGCGGCCTTCGCCAAGTCCGCCAGACTGATTTCCTGCTGATGGTGGCGCATGATGTAGTCCTGCATGCGCTGCACCGCGTGGATCTTGTCCCAATTCATTGCTGTTCACCACCCATCAACAGGATAGCATGAGCCGCCGGAGGATTTCTTGACCGTGATTGCTGGATAGGTTTATTGTAGCGCTTGAAGGGCTTGGCTGTAAAGGCTTTGCCGGTCAGCGCTCAGGATGACACACCGTCGTGCGGCGCCTTGTGCGCGCACAAAAAACACAGGTCGGCATGCGCCGACCTGACCTGTGGGGCGGGGATCTGAGCGGGCACGTTGGCTTTCAAACCGACGCTTGACCGTCTGTCACCGGTTATGCATCAATTGCCGCTCGGCATCTGTCCGTTCGCCGCGTCGGGCGCCGTGGGCATCTGATTGTTCTCCATGCCGTTGGGCGCTGGCTGGGTCTGCCCATCGGCCGCACCAGGTGTTTGTTGCTGACTGTTCAGGCCGCGCTGCGTCTGCCATCGACCCGTCTTGCCGCCTCTCATCTGGCGACGCCCGCCCATGCGGCCCTGCGTCTCTTGTTCGCCATTCATGTATCCCGGCTTTTGCCGTCCGAACATGCCGCCGCGCTGGTTCGGCATCAGGTCGGTCATACCCTGGGGCATCTGCTGGCCGCAGCAGGGGCAGACGCCGGTCTGTTGGTCACCTGCGTTCTCCTCAGGCGCCGAGGAATCCGGCAGCGGATTGCCCTGTTGCAACTGAGGCGCCGCCTGCTCAATGGCCGGTTGTTCGGTCTGGGCCGGTGGCACGGGTTCCTCCGCCAGCGCTGTGACGCCCATGGCCATCGCCATCATCGCGGCCGCACCCATGGCGACCCACTGTTTGGAAATCCTCATATGCCTTGCTTTCTCATGCTTCATCGTTCATCCATCCTTTCATCCAGCGCACTTGGCGCTTTGTTGATGTAAGGATATCATCCCCATGCCTTGTGAATCTCCGCAAGATCGCCGCAAATTTGCGGCAAATGTGGGGGGATGTTTCCGTGCCACACTCCCATTTGCGTCATTCCGCCCACAATCTTCGGCAAACCCCTGTAATCGTCCCGCCTCCCCTTGTTCTCCCCGCTTCCCTATGCTATGATAAGCCATGGAGTGAACCCACACGCAGCAAGAGGAGGATACCCAAAATGCTCTATCCGGCAAACCGTCTTCCCTTCAGCGAAGCCCTGTTTCAGAACCCGACCAGCGAATACCGAGGCACACCCTTCTGGGCGTGGAACTGCAAGATGGACGAACAGAACATCGAGCAGACACTGGATGCGCTCAAAGTCATGGGACTGGGCGGCGCGCACCTGCACTGCCGCACGGGTCTGGATGTGCCTTACCTCAGCGACCGGTTCTTTGAACTGATCCGGCACAGCACGGAATACGCAAAAAAACTGGGCATGCTAACCTGGCTCTACGACGAGGATCGCTGGCCTTCCGGCTTTGGCGGCGGATTCGTCACGGAAGGCGACGCGTTCCGCGCGCGATTCCTGCTGTTCGCACCCTACGACGTGGACGCGCGGCAGCAGATCGGTGAACAGCATCTCACCAGCCACGCAGGCGCGGTGCGGTCCGGCAAGCATCAGCTTTTGGCCCGCTACGCAGTGGCGCTGGACGACAACGGTTATCTAGCCGCGTACCACGTATTGAAGGATGGTGAGTCCGCAAATCAAGCGGAGCACGAGTGGTTCGCCTACCTGGAGGTCTCAGGCGGCAATCCCTGGTTTAACAACCAGGCCTATGTCGATACGCTGAACAAGAAGGCGATGGACAAGTTTGTCGAGATCACCCACGAGGCCTACCTAAAGGCCGTGGGCGATGAGTTTGGCAAGTGCATTCCGTCCATGTTCACCGACGAGCCGCAGTTCAGCCGCAAAGAGGCGCTCCGATTCGCGGGCGAGCGCTCCGAAGTCACCCTGCCGTTCACAGACGATCTGGAAGAGACGTTCCGAAACACCTATGGCCAAAGCCTGATTGAGCACGTGCCGGAGCTGTTCTGGGACCTGCCGGACGGCAAAGTCTCTACGGCGCGCTACCAATACCACGACCATGTCGCCGAGCGGTTTGCGCAGGCATTTGCGGACAATGTGGGCACGTGGTGCGACAAACATGGCATCGCGCTGACCGGCCATATGATGGAAGAGCAGACGCTGCTTTCGCAGACAGCGGCGCTGGGCGACGCCATGCGGTCCCTGCGCGCATGCGGCATTCCGGGCATCGACATGCTGTGCGACCGGGTGGAACTGTCCACCGCGAAGCAAGCTCAGTCCGTGGCGCACCAATACGGCCGCGAAGGCATGCTTTCCGAACTGTATGGCGTGACCGATTGGGACTTTGACTTTCGGGGCCACAAGCGCCAAGGCGACTGGCAGGCAGCGCTCGGCGTCACGGTGCGCGTACATCACCTGACCTGGACCAGCATGGCCGGCGAGGCCAAGCGCGACTATCCCGCCTGCATCGGCCCGCAATCGCCGTGGTATCGTTCATATCCCTACATTGAAAACTACTTCGCCCGCGTGAACACGCTGCTGACGCGCGGCAAGCCGCTGGTTAAGGTCGGCGTCGTGCATCCTGTAGAGAGCTACTGGCTGCGCTGGGGCCCCGGCGAGCAGACGGGCGCTGCGCGCGATGCCATGCAACAGCGGTTCGAACACCTGAACGAGTGGCTGATCCATGGCCTGATCGATTTCGACTTCATCGCGGAGTCACTGCTGCCCACCCAGAACAAAGCGACGGAAGCGGCGGTGCTCCAAGTGGGCGAAATGGGTTACGAAGCCGTGGTCGTCCCCGGCTGCGAGACCATCCGGTCCACGACCCTTGACGCCCTGGAAGCCTTTGCCGCGCGCGGCGGCCAGGTCGTTTTCCTGGGCAGCATCCCGCACCTGGTGGACGCAGCGCCATCGGTACGCGCACAAAAGCTGGCCGGAAAGTGCGCCTGTGTACCCTACGAGCAGACCGCGCTGCTGGACGCGCTGGCGCCTCAACGGCTCATCGAGGCCCGCGGCGCAAGCGGCTATCACGCGCCGAACCTGGCACACCAGTTCCGGGCGGACGGCGATGCGCGCCATCTTTTCCTGTGCCATGTGAATCCGCCCCACAACGACGACATCCCGACCCATGACGACCTGACCATCCGACTGCAAGGCGAGTGGGCAGTCACGATGATGGACGCCATGACCGGCGAGATCAGACCCCTTGAAGCAGAGACCAAGCCAGGGCAGACGATTCTGCGCCACCGCCTCTACGACCACGACAGCCTGCTTGTGACGCTATCTCCGGTGGCGACGCAGATTGCGTCGTCGGCATCTGTCGTGAAGGTTGATCGCCCAACAAAACCCGCATCGCTCCCCATCAACGCGCCCGTGACGCTTGAGGAGCCCAACGTATTGCTGCTAGACATGCCTGAATCCCGTTTCGACGGCGGCGACTGGCGGCCTGCTGAGGAGATCCTTCGCGTGGACAACCAATTCCGCAAGGCGCTGGGTTATCCGATGCGCAGCGAGGCCTTTGCCCAGCCTTGGACGCGTCCTGTGGAGGGCCAAGCGGAACACGCGCTGGACCTGCGGTTCAGGTTCCGGTCCGAACTGGCCGTGTCGAACGCGCAACTGGCCTTGGAAGACGCCGCGGACGCCACCATCACCCTCAACGGTGCGCAACAAAATGCAGCGCCCGACGGCACCTATGTGGACCGCTCGATCCAAACCGTGTCCATCGGTCCGATCGTCGCGGGCGAAAACGAGCTGCTCGTGACCCTGCCCTACTCCCCGCGCCGCAATGTGGAGGCCATGTACTTGCTGGGCAACTTCAGTGTGCGGGTCGTGGGCCGCGAGGCGGTGCTGCATCCACCCGTGACCCTGATGGCGTTCTCCGACGCGGTGCCCCAGGGCTTGCCGTTTTACGGCGGCAATTACACCTATCACCTGGATGTGGACGCACAGGAAGGCCGCATGCTGGTCCGCGCACCCAAATTCCGCTGTCCCGCGATGAAGATCAGCGTGGACGGGGAAGAAAAGGGCCTGATCGCCCTGGCGCCGTACGAGTTGTTGATCGAAGGCCTGAAGCCAGGCATGCACAAGCTGGACATCACCGTGTTTGGCAACCGCGTCAACACCTTCGGCACCGTGCACAACTGTGACGAGCACGAAAACTGGGTCGGACCCAACGCTTGGCGCAGCAGCGGCGACCGCTGGTCATACGAATACCAGCTGAGAAGGACGGGATTGCTGAAAGCGCCGGAGGTGCTGGTGTAGGCGACTGCAGATCCGTGCCCCCGGGGGCATCCGATATGCGACGAAGGGCCTTCTCCTTGACCGAAGAAGGCCCTTCGTCGCGCTCGGAATGACCGCGAGCGGGATGCTTCGACAGTTCCAACCGGGACAGCAGTCCCTCGAGCGCAGCTAAGTCCTCATGCCCAGCCGCGTCGATACGCAGTGCGACTGGGGAAAGCGCTCGTCCATAGGCTTACAGGTTCCACGCCTTTGGCAAATACCGCCGTGTCGCCTGCATCATCCGCCTGAGCAGCACATCGCCATCCGACCAACTCACATTCGCCATCATCGGGTCGTTCATGAACGCTGCCAGCGCCAGCTGATAATCGCAATCGACAGCCGCCCGCAGCGTATTTTTTTGGTTCAGCGCATGGCGCATCACCAGCACTTGCACATCACCCTTCATCGGCCCGGCCAACACGGGCCGGATCTCGCCGTGCCGGAACAGGGCGTTGGTCTCCACGATGCTGCCCAGGGGCAGATTTTCGATCTGACCGCGATTGGGCAGGTTCACATTGCTGACCAGATCAGAGAGCCCCAGCAGCGCCTTCATCAGCAGATGGCCTTCCTCGCCGGATTTCGCGATCAGAATCCGCTCCTTCCCCGACACCAGCGCCGCGCTGCGCCTCAGCCGCCGCTGCAGGTCCTGTGTGCGCCAATCGACCGGCGTCAACCCGAACATCCATCCATGCGCGACCTCTGGCGATGCCAGGTATCTCGGCATGAACTCCGCCAGGTGCCGGTCCCCGGCCGCAGCAATCAGTCCATAGCGCCGGAAAAGGTCGAACTTCACCCGGTGCGCGCAATCAAACACGCTGTTCATCCAGTTGTCGTCTGGGCCGTCCGAGAAGCCCGTCTCATGGTACTTGTCACAAAACGCTTCGAACATCGGGAACAGGTCTGTGCCCCGAAAGCTGGCTGCATCGAACCAGGTAAAATGGTTGATGCCCTGCACATTCACGCGAATGTCCTGTCTTTGGACGCCTTCAACGCCCGCCATGTCGCGCAGCATCGCCGCCATCAGCTTCTGCGTACCGAACACCTCGTGGCAGCAACCGAACGCACGAATGCCGGGATGGGCGTCATAGAGCGCGGCGATGCACAGGCTCATGGGGTTGGTGTAGTTGATCACCCAAGCCTCAGGCGCGTGGTCGCGCACCGCAAGCCCGATTTCGCGGAGCATGGGAATCGCCCGCAGGCCGCGCACAAATCCGCCCGGCCCCACTGTGTCGCCAACGCTCTGCCAGACGCCCAGCGCTTCCGGCGCATGCACATCGCTACGCATCTCGTCAAATGTGCCCGGCAGAATCGAAATGACGCAGAAATCCGCGCCTTTGAGCGCCGCCTCCAGCGTGTCCGCGACCTCATAACGCCATTGCGATTGCGCGTCCGGATGTGCGGAGACCTTCTCGCCGATGACCCGGTTTGCTTCCGCCGCCGCCCTGTCGATGTCATACAGCCGCACCGTACCACAGATGTCCGGGTCTGACGCCAAATCCATCATGAATCCCCAAGCCCAGCCCCGCGATCCGCCGCCGATGTAGGCGATGGACAGATTGCGCGCGTCCGCCATGGTCATCGCACCCTTCCGTTGTCGAATGCCTCTTTTCGGATTATCCCACAGGGAGCGCGCGATGTCAATGCACTGCATGCGCAAGACACGGGACATCGGCTGAGCAACGCACGAACGCATCGCGCTTTCGGAAACGCAGCAACCGCACTTGACATCGATGCAAAATCACACTACAATAGATTAGAATAGAATTGCTGCATAGCACAAGGAGGACGACCCTGATCATGGCTGAAAAAGGAACCATTTCCATCCACGCGCAAAACATCATGCCCATCATCAAGCGCTGGCTGTACAGCGACAAGGACATCTTTCTGCGCGAGCTGATCTCCAACGGATGTGACGCCATCTCCAAGCACAAACTGCTGGCCCTGAGCGGCGAAACACAGCCCGAGAGCGACTACAGAATCACCGTCGAACTGAACGAAGAAGCCAAAACCCTCACCATCACCGACAACGGCATCGGCATGACCCGTGACGAGGTCGAAAAATACATCGCGCAAGTAGCCTTTTCCGGCGCCGAGGAATTCCTGTCCAAGTACAAGCAGGAGGGGCAGGATGCCGGCATCATCGGTCACTTCGGGCTCGGCTTCTACTCTGCGTTCATGGTCTCAGGCAAGGTCGCCATCGACACGCTGAGCTATCAAGATGGCGCGCAAGCCGTGCGCTGGACCTCCGAGGACGGCATGGAATATGAAATCGAACCGTCCACGCGGGTTTCGCGCGGCACGTCCATCGCCCTCACCATTTCGGATGAGGAGCATGAGTTCCTGCACACGCACACGCTTCGCGAAACGCTCGAAAAATACTGCGCGTTCATGCCCGTGCCCATCTATCTCAAGGACAGCGCCAAACCAGAGGACGTGCCCGAGCAGGTGAACGACACCCGGCCGCTGTGGACCCAGAAGCCCCAGGACTGCACAGATGAGGACTACAAAGCGTTTTACAGCAAGGTGTTCCACGAATACGACGAGCCGTTGTTCTGGATCCACCTGAACGCGGAGTATCCGTTCAACCTCAAGGGCATCCTCTACTTTCCCAGACTCAAGAACGACTTTTCCCCCAACGAGGGCACGATCAAGCTGTACAACAACCAGGTGTTCGTGGCCGACAACATCAAGGAAGTGATCCCCGAGTTCCTGATGCTGCTCAAGGGCGTCATCGACTGCCCCGACCTGCCGCTCAATGTGAGCCGGTCCTTCCTGCAGAATGACGGCTATGTAAAAAAGATGAACGCCTATATCACCCGCAAAGTGGCGGATCGCCTGGTGTCGGAGTTCCAAAGCAAGCGCGAGGATTATCAGCGTTACTGGGACGACATCAACGTGTTCATCAAATACGGCTGCGTCAAGGACGAAAAATTCTACGAGCGCGTAAAAGACGCGCTGCTGCTCGTGACCACCACAGGCGAATACAAGACGTTGGCCGAAGCCGTCGAGGCCTGCGGCGATTCGAAAACCCTACATTACGCCTCCGATCCCGAACGCCAGGCGCAGATGATCGAACTGTTCACCGCGCAAGGAAAGCCCGTCTACAAGCTGGGCGCGTTGATCGACGGCAACTTCATCAGCTTCCTCGAGTATCAAAACAAAGACGGCCTGAAATTCCAGCGCGTAGACGCGTCGCTGGAAGAGCTGACCGAAAAGGGCGATGTGGACGAGACCCGTCGCGCGGAACTGGAATCCAAGCTGCGCGCGGCGCTGGCCGACGAGACATTGGCCGTCAAACTGGAATCGTTCAAGGACGAGACCCTGCCCGCCATGATCACGGTGGACGAGCAATCCAGGCGGTTTGCAGAGATGAGCCGCATGTTCGGCGGCGGTTTCAACATGCCGGAACAGCGCACACTGGTATTGAACGCGAAAAACCCGCTGACACAGTACCTGGAGACCACCGACGATCAGGCGCAATCCGCCATGGTGATCAGTCAGATCCTGGATCTGGCCGAGATGGCCCGCCAGCCGCTTTCAGGCGAGCGCATGGTGGCGTTTCTCAAACGCAGCAACGAACTGCTGACCCAGGCCGTAGCGACACAAAAGTAGCATTCACGCGAAAGATGAGGAGGACACTGCCATGACATTGACCACCGGACTTTTGATCGCCCTGATCGTGCCCATTTTCTTTGCGGTGATGAGCATCCGCACCGGCAACTTCTACTATAATTTGGGCGTGACGGGCGTTTGCATTCTGCTGCTGGTGGCCAGTCCCCAGCCCATGACGGTGATCCCGGTCATGGCTTGCCTTCTGATCTCAATCCTGGGCGATTATTTTATGGGCCATCAGCAATCGGACAACAAATACTATCTGTTTGGCATCATTGCGTTTTTCTTCGCGCACTGCTGCCTGATCTGGTACAGCTACAACAAGACCGATTACCCCATCTGGCTGCTGGTCACCGGCGGACTGCTGGCGGTGGGCTATGGGCTGTATCTGGCGATGCGCATCCTGCCCCACATTAAGGACATCCTGATGCAGGTCGCGGTGGTGCTGTACGCGTCGGCTTCGGTGATCGCGTTGGTGATGGCGATCGGCATGAATGTGGGCATTTTGCAACGCGTGTTGTACGCGCTGGGTGTGGCTTCCATCGTATTCTCCGACACGTTGATTTCCGAGTGCGACTTCGCCGGCAATCAGTCGCCCGCCAGGGGGATTATGCCGACATACTTCCTGTGCCACCTGCTGATCACCGCGAGCTGCCTGGTTGGCATGATGTAGCCGAAAGGCCCCCCACTCGTGATCATCCCCATCCGTGATCATCCCCGCGCGTGGTCACCCCATGCGTGACCATCCACGCGCGTGGTCATCCTGAGCGCAGCGAAGGATCTTCCTGCAATCAAGAGGAAGGTCCTTCGCTACGCTCAGGATGACCGCGAGGGGCTTCGCTCGAAGACTGCAGCCGGGTTCCAACCAAAACCGCAGGAGGAGCCTCATGAGCAAATACACCATCGGCGTTGACTTTGGCACACTGTCTGTCCGAGCGCTGGTCGTGGATACCGCAACCGGCCGCGAGCTTGCGTCCAGCACGATGGATTATCCTCACGGCGTCATCGACAAACAACTGCCCACAGGCAGGCCATTGCCGCCCGATTGGGCGCTGCAATACCCGAATGATTATCTGCAATGCCTGGCACATACCCTTCCAGAGGCCCTCCGAAAATCCGATGTTGACGCCCGCGACATCATCGGCATCGGCATAGACTTCACCGCCTGCACACTGATCCCAGTAGACCGAGAGGGCACGCCGCTCTGCCTGCAATCGGCCTTCAGCGCAAACCCTCACGCCTTTGTCAAGCTCTGGAAGCATCACAGCCCACAGGCTGAAGCCGAGCGCATCACTGCTATCGCCAAGGCGCGCGGCGAATCCTTCCTGGCCCGCTACGGCGGCAAGGTGTCCAGCGAATGGATGCTGCCCAAGATCCTGGAACTGCTCACAGAAGCGCCGGAACTCTACGCCCACACATACCGCTTCATGGAGGCGGGCGACTGGATTGTGTTGCGCCTGACCGGCCAGTGGACGCACAATAGCTGCGCCGCGGGCTACAAGGCGTTCTGGCACAAGGCGGACGGATACCCCTCGGACGCGTTTTTCAATGCATTGGACCCGAGGCTTGAGCACTTCGTAGACGAAAAACTGGGCCGCGAAGTGCACACCGTCGGCAGCAAGGCGGGCGAACTCAACGCCGAATCGGCAGCCGCGCTTGGGCTGTGTCCAGGCACCGCAGTCGCGGTTTGCGGCATCGATGCGCACGCATCCCTGCCGCCCGCCGGCATGACGCAACCAGGCGACATGCTGATG
>JAVBTW010000057.1:0-7161 GCA_031555975.1 Eubacteriales bacterium | reverse complement strand
TCGAGGACGTGGCCTCGTCCAGAATCAGAATCTTCGGGTCCGACAGCAGCGTGCGCGCAAAGGCGATCAGCTGCTTTTGCCCCTGCGACAGCCCCGCGCCGCGCTCGGACACCGGCGTCTTGTAACCCGACCGCATCTCCTTGATGAAATCATGGGCGCGCACAGCCTTCGCGGCCTCCATGACCTCCTCGTCGGTGGCGTCCAAACGGCCATAGCGGATGTTGTCCATGATCGTGCCGCCAAAGATAAAGCTGTCCTGCAGCATGATCCCCAGCTGCTTTCTCAGGCTGCGCAGCGTCACATGGGCGATGTCGCGCTCACAGCCGTCCTGACCGGTCAGGCGGATCTGTCCGCCGTTCAGGTTGTAGAACCGGCACAGCAGGTTCACCACCGTGGACTTGCCGGCGCCCGTGGGGCCGACCAACGCGATGCGCTCGCCCGCCTTCACAGAAAGGTCCAGGTCCTCCAGCACGAGCTGTCCCTCTTCGTAACCGAAGGTGACGTCGTCATAACGCACCGCGCCTGTGGCCTCGGGCATCTTTTCCGCGTCCTTTGCGTCGTCCACCGTCACCGGTTCGTCCATGGTTTCAAAAATGCGCTCCAGATAGGCGATGTTGTTGACGAACTGGTTGTAGATGTTGGCCAGGTTCGTGATGGGCTGCCAAAACCGGCCCACATACTGGCCCATGGCCATGATGACGCCAAAGGACACCATCGTCTGCCCCATGCCGTACACGCCCACCAGATACAGCACTGTGAACACGATCTGGGTGATGGTCTCGCTGGAGAGCCAAACGCAGTTGCTGATGATCATGGCGCGCATCCAAGTCACCCTGCAGGCTTCCGCCAGCTTTTCCATGATGGACTTGTTCACGTCCTGCCGGGTGAACAGCTGCGACACGCGCACACCGTCGATGCTCTCGGCCAGGTACGCGGTGTAGTTTGAGTTTTTGTTGGATTGCTGCTGCCACGCCTTGCGCTGCCGCGGCTTCAGGACGAAAATCACGCACAGGAAAACCGGCAAGCCCGCGACGATGATCGTGGCCAGTGTCGCATCGATGGAATACATAAAGATGATGATGAACAGCACGTTCAGCAGCTCCAAGACGGAGTTGATGATGCCGTTGGACAGCATGTCGGACACGCTGTTGACATAGTTGATCACGCGCACCAGGATCTTGCCCGCCGGGCGGCTGTCGTAATAGCTGAAGGGCAGCTTTTGCAGGTGCGCAAACAGGTCCTGGCGGATGTCGTAGATGATCTCCTGGCCCACCTTCGCCATGATGCGCGCGCGGATGGTGGTGAACGCGATGGACACCGCGGTCAGCACACCAAACAGCAGCGCCAACCTGCCCATCATCCCCACATCCTTGTTCGGCACCGCGTCGTCCAACACCCACTGCAGGATCTTGGGCACAAACAGCGCGGACGCGCTGGCCATGGCGCTGAGCAAAATCGCGACGATCATCTTCGACTTGTGCCGGCCGATATAGACCATGGCGCGCTTCAGGTGGCTGAGTTGAAACGGGGACTCCAGGTTTTCATCGACGTCAAATTTGTTGCGAGCCATGCCGGATCACGCCCCCTTCCCCATGTCGCTCAGGCCATTTTGCAGCGCATAGGTCTCCCAATAGTAGCCCTTGTTCTGCAGCAGTTCTTCATGGGTGCCGCGCTCCTCGATGCCGCCGTCCTTGAGGACCAGGATCTGGTCCGCGTCCTTCAGCGACGAGATGCGCTGGGCAATGATGATCTTGGTGCACGGATACGGCAGCGTTCGTAGCTGCTCCTGGATGTATTTTTCCGTCTCCATGTCCACGGCGCTGGTGGTGTCGTCCATGACCAGGATCGCGGGCTTCATCGCCAGCGCGCGGGCCAGGGCCAGGCGCTGGCGCTGGCCGCCGGAGAGCCCGACGCCGCGCTCGCCCACGATGGTGTCATATCCCTCCGGCATGGACTCGATAAACCCGGCGGCATCCGCGCGGCGGGCAAAGTCACGCGCCTCCGCTTCAGTCAGGCTCTGGTCGCCAAACGCGATGTTCCCCTCGACGGTGTCAGAGAACAGGAACACATCCTGCGTGGCGGTGCCGATGCCCCGGCGCAACTGCTGCAGATGCCACTGCTTTACATTGTCGCCGTCCACCAGCACCTGCCCCGATGTCACGTCATAGAACCTGGCGAGCAGGTTGATCAGCGTGGTCTTGCCGGACCCGGTGGGGCCCATGATCGCCAGCGTCTGGCCCGGTTCGACGGAAAAGTCCACATGGCGCAGCACCGAAGCCTGGCCGTCATAGCCGAATGTGACGTCCCGAAACTCAATCCGGCCGGTCATCTTTTCATGGTCCAGCGCGTCCGCGCTGTCGCGGATAAACGGTTTGGAATAGTACAGCTCCATGACCTTCGACGATGAGGTCAGGAAGCGCTGCACTTCGTTCAAGAGCGAGCCCAGGTTGCGCATGGGATTGGCGAGCGCCCAGGCAAGGCCGGTGAAGATGGCCAGTTCGCCCGGCGTCAGTTCGCCCCAAATGATGAACAGGCCGCCGAGGAACATCGTGATAAAGGTCATGGCGTTGGCCATCAGTTCGATGAACGGATAGAACGACAGCCACAGCTTGTTGATCAACAGATTTGCATCCTTAAACGCGTCGTTCTTCTGCTGGAACCGCATTTCTTCATAGGGCTCGCGCGCAAACGCCTTGACGACGCGGTTGCCCGCGATGTTCTCTTGGGCGGTGGTGTTCATCTCGGAAAGCTTTTCGCGCATGTCCATGAACAGCGGGCGCACCTTTGTGGAATAGGTCTTGGTGAAGATCATCAGCAGCGGCGTGACCGCAAACAGCGCCAAGGTGAGCTTCCAATTGACGAAGAAAAATGTGGCCAGCGTCGCGATGAGCATGACGACGCTGTCGGTGATTTGAAAGCAGATATAGGCCACAAAATGGCGGCACCAGTCCAAGTCGCCCGTGAGCCGGGTCATCAGGTCCCCGGTTCTGTGCTTGTCAAAGAACCGGATGTCCTCAAATTGCAGCGCGGAAAACAACTGTTTTCTGAGGCTGAGCAGGGTCTTTTGGGAGGTGCTTTCCAGGATCACAACCATGCCGTAGCGCGATCCCATGCGCAGGACCTGGATCACCAGCATCCACATCAGCAGCGGGACCAAGGGCGCGGCGTTTTGCGCAACGATGACCTCGTCAACCAGTTTCGAGGTCAGATACGGGTTGATGGGCAGCATCGCGCTGGTCACGATGGAGATGAGCAGTGCGAATGTGTGCCAGCGTCGACTCTTTTCGTCCATATTGGACCAGAGCCACTTGATCTGAAGCACGGTCAGAACACCTCTTCTCATTTGTTGCTGCATGTCGCCGCCAAAATATTATAACTTTATCGCGGCATCAAAACAACACATACTTCTGCGCAATGTGGGTTAAGTTCACGATTCGTCCCTATGGCGAAATTGGTACGAAAGCATTGCGGGGCGAGCGTGACTATGCTATAATACTGCGTTGAAGTGCGAAAGGGGGCGGCCTGTGATGGAGGCGTCCGAAGTGAGACTCATTGAAGGGCTGGAAAATATGGACTTTGCGAGGGTGACGGAGATGCTCGCCAGCGCAAAGTGGAGCGCCGGGATTTCGCGGTCAGAAGTTGAGCAGGGCGCCCGAGGTTCGGCGCTGGTGGTGGGCGCGGTGGTTGACGGGGTGCAGATCGGGTACGCGCGGGTGATTTCCGACTGCACCCGTTTCGGGTATTTGTCGGATGTGTTCGTGGACGAACGGTATCGCGGGCACGGCATCGCGCGGATGATGGTGGACCGCATCGTCGGGCATGAGCGGCTCAGGGACGTGTACCAGTGGGTGTTGCGCACTTCGGACGCGCAGGCGCTGTACGCGAAGTGCGGGTTTTCGCCGGTGAGGCAGCCGGAGTGTTGGATGGAGATCCGGCATGACCGGCCTGTGCATGGCAGGCCGTAGGGCGGCGCTGGGGGATGGGGGTGCGGGCGCTTCTGCCGCCGACAACCACCCCACCGTGTCATCCTGAGTGGAGCGAAGGACCTCCCCCCGCGAGAGCGGTCGTCCTTACGACGCCTGCGGGCGGCGAGGTCCTTCATTGGCGCTCCGGATGAGATCACGCGGGGATTGCGCGTCATGGATGCAATCTGCACACAGCTTGACTACGCCTCATTGTAGAGCAGGTAATCGTCGCGCCCGGGACCGACGGAAACGTACTTCACCCTGCAGTCCAGCGCAGCCTGGATGTAGTCGATGTAATCAACTGCCTCCTTCGGGAGGTCCGCTTTTTTTCGCGCCTTTGAGATGTCCACTTTAAACCCCGGCAGCGTCTCATACACCGGCTTGGCCCGGTCCAACTCGTCCCCAGTCGGGAACCGGTCCACGCGCTTTCCGTCCACCTCGTAGGCCACGCAGACGGGAATCTCGCTCAGATAGCTCAGCACATCCAGCTTCGTCAGGGCCAGTTCCGTCGCGCCCTGCAGACGCACGCCGTAGCGGGACGCAACCACGTCAAACCCGCCCACGCGCCGCGGCCTGCCGGTGGCCGCGCCATATTCGGCGCCGGCCTCGCGCAGCGTGTCGCCCTCGGGCCCAAACAGCTCGCAGGTGAACGGTCCGCCGCCGACAGCGCTGGAATAGGCCTTGACGATCCCGATCACGCAATCCAGCTTTTGGGCGGGAATGCCCGCGCCAATCGGCGCGTAGGCGGCCAGCGTGGACGAGGACGAGGTGTACGGATAGATACCGTAATCAATGTCGCGCAGCGCGCCCAACTGCGCCTCGAACAAGATGCGCTTTCCGGACGCTGCGGCGCGATCCAGATAGGCGTCACAATTCTTGATGAACGGCAGCAGCTTTGTGCCGTGGGTTTCCAGCCATTCCATCGTCGCGGTCAGATCAAGCGCAGGCTCTCTGTAGCCGCCGTGCACGGTCAGGTTTTTCCATTCGATCAGATCGCGCACCTTGTCCTTCAGCGTGTCCGAATGGAGCAAGTCGCCCATGCGCAGCGATTTGCGCATGTAGCGGTCTGCGTAACTGGGCGCAATGCCGCGCTGGGTGCTGCCCGCCTTTTTCTTGCCCATGCGCGCCTCTTCCAGCTGGTCCAACTGGCGGTGATAGGGCATGCACACGGTGGCGCGGTGAGAGATGAGCAGGTTGTCCGGCTCAATGCGGATGCCCTGATCCCGCAGGCGGTCCATCTCTTGCGTGAGGTGCTGGATGTCGATCACCATGCCGCCCCCCATGATGTTCACCGTGCCGTCATGCAGGATGCCCGAGGGGAGCAGGTTTAGGATGAACTTGCCGCGTGGGTTGACGACCGTGTGACCCGCGTTGTTGCCACCCTGATACCGCGCCACGATATCGCATGCCCCCGCCAATAGATCCACCATCCGGCCCTTGCCCTCGTCACCCCAGTTCACACCCACGACCGCTGTCAGCATTGTGATGGCCTCCTGTTCTCGACAAAAAAGTAGACGTCCACCGGCCGCCAGCCGAGCGGCCGGGTCCGATGAGCGCCTTTGTTGACAAAGAAAAGTATAGGGCATGTCCTGGGTTGTGTCAAATGGAGGTGTGCGAAGATTGGGTAAAAAGCACTGTGCGATCAGAAACAGGGGAGATCGTTGGGCTGCGCCCTCCCCCGCTGTCATCCTGAGTCCGCGGCCGAAGGATCCCCTCCGCCCCACTCCGAACACCAGATGAAGTTAGCGCACACACGTTCGCAACGGTTGACACGTCCAGCCACTTCCGTTAAAATTGTGTCATCACGAAACATCGAGGTGCAACGCATGCCGAACGTGCTCGATCTGTTTTCCGCGCGCACCGCCGACTGGTTTGCGCGCCGCGTCGGTCAGCCCACGGCCACACAGGCGGAGGGCTGGCCCGCCATCGCGTCTGGCGAGCACACGCTGATCTCCGCGCCCACCGGTACCGGCAAGACGCTGGCAGCTTTCCTGCTGTACGTGGACCGGCTGAACCGCGAACAGCAGGCGGGCGCGCTCAAGGACGAGCTGCAGGTGCTGTACATCTCGCCGCTGAAGGCGCTGGGAAACGACATCCGCGAAAACTTAAAAAAACCCATCGAAGGGATCCCGGCGGAGGGTGTGCGGGTGGCGGTCCGCACCGGTGACACGGACGCCGCCGAGCGGCGGCAGATGATCAAGCGCCCGCCGCACATTCTGATCACGACGCCGGAATCGCTTTTCCTGCTGTTGACTTCCGAGAGCGGACGGCGCATGCTGTCCACCTGCAGAAGCGTCATCCTGGACGAGCTCCACGCGATGATCGACACCAAGCGCGGCGCGCACCTGATGCTGTCGCTGGCGCGGCTCGACGCGCTGTGCGGGCGGAAGCTGCAGCGGGTGGCGCTGTCCGCGACGATTCGGCCCCTATCGCGGGCGGCCGCGTTTTTGGCGGGCGATGCGCCGGTGAGGATCGTCGCGCCGAACATCAAAAAGGCGTCGGACATCCTGGTTCAGTCCCCCATTCCCGACATGCGCCTGCTGCCCGAGGGCACGATCTGGCCTGAGCTGTTCAAGGCGGTGCTCCAGGAATGCGAGGACGCGCGCACGGTGATCGTGTTCGTAGAGGGCCGCGCGCAGGCGGAAAAGCTGGCCCACGGCGTAAACGCGCTGACGGGCGAAGGTTTTGCGAGGACCCACCATGGCTGCGTTTCCAAGGAACAGCGGCACGAGGCCGGGCGGCAACTGCGCGCGGGCGAACTGCGGCTGCTGGTCGCCACATCGTCCATGGAACTGGGGATTGATGTGGGCGAGGTGGACAAGGTGCTGCAGATCGGATGCCCACTGACCGTCAGCGGCGCGCTGCAGCGGCTGGGCCGCGCGGGCCACAACCCGGGCCGCACCAGCATCATGCGGATGTTCCCGCGCACCGGCGCCGAGGGCATTGGTTGCGCCATGACCGCCACAGCCGCAATGGAACATGCCATCGAACCCTGTGACCCGCCCGAGCGCTGCCTGGACATCGTGGCTCAGCACCTGGTCTCCATGGCGGCGTCGAGCAGCTGGACGGTCAAGGAGATGCACACCGTGATCAGCGCCGCACACAGTTTCAGGGAGGTGACACTCGAGGACATCGAAGCCACGCTGTGCATGCTGGCGGGCGATTACGAGCATTTGGAGGACCGGCCCGCCCGGCC
>JAVBTW010000194.1:0-3770 GCA_031555975.1 Eubacteriales bacterium | reverse complement strand
GATCAGCGCTTCGGGTAAGGTTTAGGTGAAGTCCGATGTTTGCATTGGGTATGTACCTCACATTGTCTCGTGCGTTTGTGGGGATGTCCCGGCGCTTGCCCCTGACCCGCTACAGATCGAGGGAGGTTTGGTTGTGCTCGCTCTCGGTAGGTTTGGGCGGGACCAAGCCCAGGTGTTCATACGCGGACGGTGTGCAGACGCGACCGCGGGGTGTGCGCATCAGGAATCCGAGCTGCAGCAGGTAGGGCTCGTATACGTCCTCGATGGTCGTCGCATCCTCACCGGTCATGGCGGCCAGGGTGTCCAGGCCCACGGGTCCGCCGGAAAACTTGTCGATCATGGCGCGCAGCATCGTGCGGTCAGTGTGGTCCAGGCCCAGCTCGTCGATCTCCAACATGTCCAGCGCCTCGCGGGCCACGTCGGCGTTGATATGCCCGCCAGCCTTGACCTCGGCAAAGTCGCGAACACGCTTGATCAGCCGGTTGGCAATGCGGGGCGTGCCGCGGGACCGGGATGCGATCTCCAGCGCGCCGTCCCCGTCGCAGTCGATCCGGAGGATGCGCGCCGAACGCATCACGATGCCCGCCAGTTCCTCCGGCGTGTACAGCTCGAGCCGGCAGCTGATGCCGAACCGGTCGCGCCAAGGCGAGGTGAGCATGCCTGCGCGGGTGGTCGCGCCAATCAGGGTGAACTTGGGCAGGTCCAGCCGGATCGAGCGGGCGCTGGGCCCTTTGCCGATCATGATGTCCAGCGCGAAGTCCTCCATGGCGGAGTACAGCACCTCTTCCACGGAGCTGGACAATCGGTGAATCTCGTCAATGAACAGCACATCGCCCGCGTTCAGGTTGGTGAGTATGCTCGCCAAATCGCCGGGTCGCTCAATGGCGGGGCCGGAGGTGATGCGGATGTTGTGGCCCATTTCGCTGGCCACGATGCCCGCGAGCAGGGTTTTTCCAAGGCCCGGCGGACCGTAGAGCAACAGGTGGTCCAGCGGTTCGCGGCGGGCGATGGCGGCCTGCATGTATACGGTCAGGCTCTGTTTCAGCTTGGCCTGGCCCGCATATTCGGCCAGCGTTGTGGGGCGGAGCGAGCGCTCTGCCTCATCATCATCGGGCGTATAACCCTGAGAGATCAGCCGCATATCGTCCATATTATGATCCCAGCCCCCTCAATGCCCAGAAGATCAGCTCGTCCGCCTTGTCCGACTTGTCCTGTACCTGCGCCACGGCTTTCTGTGCGTCAGACGCGTTGTAGCCGAGCGCCATTAGGGCTTCGATGGCCTCTGCGGCAGCGCCGCCCTTGGCCTGGCTTGCCGCGGGCAGCGTGACGCCGGATGAGGTCAACTCATCGTTGTCCACCTTGTCGCGCAGTTCCAGCACGAGCCGCTGGGCCGTCTTTTTGCCCACGCCGGGCGCGCGGGCCAACGCGGCCGCATCGCCGGTGACCAGCGCGATGGAAAGGTCACGCACGGATAGCGCCGACAGAATGCCCAGCGCGGTGCGTGGGCCGATGCCGGACACCGTGCGCAGTTTCAGATACATGGCCTTTTCTTCGCGCGTGGCAAAACCAAACAGTTCCATGGCGTCCTCGCGGACGGAAAGGAGGGTGTAGCACTTCATGCGCTCGCCCGAGGCAGGCGCCTTGGCCAGGGTTTGACCGGAGACCATGAGCTCATATCCGACGCCATGGCAATCGAGTACGAGGGTGTCGGCAGTTTTATCGGCGATGATGCCGTCAATGTGGGCGTACAATGGGTTGTCCTCCTTGGTGGGGTGATGGCCGGGGATCTACTGTATCTTATACATCCGCTTCATCTTCAGGCTATTCGCATGCGTAATCGCCACCGCCAGCGCGTCCGCGGCGTCGTCCGGCCTCGGCACTTCGCTTAGGCCCAGCAGCATCTTGGTCATGCTCTGCATCTGCTGTTTGTCCGCCTTTCCATACCCCGTAACGGCCAGCTTGATTTGCATTGGCGTATACTCGTACAGGTTCTCTGTCCTTCGCACTGCGGCCACCAGCGCCGCGCCTCTGGCGCTTGCCACCGCAATGCCCGTCGTGACGTTCTTGCTGAAGAACAACTCTTCGATCGCCACTTCGTCCGGAGTGTACATGTCCATCAACTGGTTGACGCCGGTAAAGATGGCATTCAGCCGCTGGGGCATGGCAACGCCGGGCTGCGTGGTCAGTGCGCCGTAATGCACCATTTTGTGTTTGTTGCCGTCGGTCTCGATGACGCCATAGCCCATCGTGGCCAGTCCGGGGTCGATGCCGAGGATTCTCAATGGGGCATGTCCCCTCCTTTTATTCACTCCCACCAGTGTACCTTTTCCCCCCTCTGTTGTCAAGATTATCGGAGATTTAACCGGGCGTTCTATTGTATTTTTATGCATATACGTGTATAATTATGCTCATCAACAACGAATTGGGAGGCGACCACTCATGGCGAAGGAAAAAGTGGTGCTGGCGTATAGCGGCGGTTTGGACACCACGATCATCATTCCGTGGCTGAAGGAGAATTACGATTGCGACGTGATCGCGGTGGCGGTGGACGTGGGCCAGGGTGAAGAGCTGACGCCGCTGCACGAAAAGGCGAAGAAGCGCTGCGCGGCGAAACTATATATTGAAGATGTGCGCGAGCAGTTTGTCACCGACTACATCTGGCCCACGCTGGCGATGAACGCGGTTTATGAGCAAAAGTACCTGCTGGGCACCTCGTTTGCGCGCCCCATCATCGCGGAGAAACTGGTGGAGATTGCCAAGAAGGAGGGCGCCAACACCATTTGTCACGGCGCCACCGGCAAGGGCAACGACCAGGTCCGGTTTGAGCTGACCATCAAGTCGCTGGCGCCCGAAATGAAGATCATCGCCCCGTGGCGCATCTGGGACATCAAGTCTCGAGAAGAGGCCATTGAGTACGCAGAGGCGCGCGGGCTGGACGTGCCGGTCTCAAAAAAGCGCCCCTATTCCATGGACCGCAACCTGTGGCACCTGAGCCACGAGGGCGCCGACCTAGAGGACCCGTGGAATGCGCCGCCGGATGATCTGTGCCTGATCTGCAAGACGCCAGAGGAAGCGCCGGACGAAGCGGAGTTCGTGGAGGTTCACTTTGAACAGGGCATCCCCACAGCCGTCAACGGCAAGGCATACGGCTCCATCGAGATCATCGAAGTGCTGAACGCAATCGGCGCCAAGCACGGCATCGGCATCGCTGACCTGGTGGAAAACCGCCTTGTCGGCATGAAGTCGCGCGGCGTGTATGAGAATCCGGCAGGCAAAATCCTGTTCGACGCGCATCAGATCCTGGAATCCATCACGCTGGACCGCGCCACCGCCCACTACAAGGACATGATGGCCATCCGCTTCTCCGAGCTGGTCTATGACGGCTGCTGGAACACGCCGCTGCGCAAGGCCATGAGCGCGTTTGCCGAGTCGACACAGCAGGTCGTGACGGGCGACGTGAAGCTGAAGCTGTACAAGGGCAATCTGATCCCGGCGGGTGTGAAGAGTCCATATACGCTGTACAGCGAGCAGATCGCCACATTCGGCGCTTCACAGGAGCTGTACAACCACAAGGACAGCGAAGGGTTTATCAACCTGTTCGGGCTGCCGCTGAAGGTCAACGCAATGATGCTGGAGCGGAACGCGAAGAAATAAGTAGTGATGACGACAGCTTGAGTGAAGCGCTTCCTCCGGCGTCATCCTGTGCGAAGTCGAAGGACCTCCCCGCCGTGAGGCGACGTCTCCTGCCGCAACAGGTGCGTCGCCTCACG
>JAVBTW010000239.1:0-11408 GCA_031555975.1 Eubacteriales bacterium | reverse complement strand
GTTCAAGGAGATCGCGATGCGTTTGCTCCCCCAGGGCGAGGCGGGCGTGAACGAGCTGTTCCGCCTCATCAACGGCGGCAACGAGATCCCGGAAGTCATGCTGAATTATCAAAAACTGATTGCATTCTGCTTTAACGCGCGCCAGGAACCCATCCCGCTGTTCACGGATGAGGAACTCAGTCGACTCACGATGCCAGGCATCGTCTTTCTGGGCGAAAAGGATATCATGCTGAACTCCAACGAAACTGCCGCACGCGTACGCCGGTTACTGCCGCACTTCGAGGTGGTGGAATTTCCATCCTTGGGGCATTCTCTTGCGGGACAGGGAGATGATGTACTGGGTTTTCTTGTAAAGTGAGAGGCTCAAAATCCCTATAAAAACACGGACTGGCCTTAATCTTTTCACGGACTGGCCCGAAAGTCGACAGACGGTTTCATAAAAGCACGGATTGGCCCGGAAATCGAGGAGTGGTTTCATAATAGTACGGACTGGCTTTTAACGTTCCGAAAAACAGCCCGTCCGCTTCTCGAAAACAATTTGTCCCCATTTCCCGAGGACAAGCAAAAAAGCCCGCAACTGCGAGCTTTTCTGCCTACTGTTCAGAGCTAGCCATACCTAGCTCCTGATTTGGTGCTGGTGGTGGGACTTGAACCCACACCCCATCGCTGGGAACGGATTTTGAGTCCGTCACGTCTGCCATTCCATCACACCAGCGCGAAACGTGAGATTGATTATACCATCCTCTTCTGATCTTTGCAACCCCTTTGGGTAAATTTTTGCCGCGGCTGATTTGGGTGCGGCAAACATCAAACGTATGGGCTGTCTTTTTGATACAAAACGTGTATAATGGACTCATATCCCACACAAGGAGGCGCCACAATGGATCCAAAGACCGCAATGCAAAGCGCAAGGCTGCACAAGACCATCATTCCGGCATTCAACATTCCTTACCTGCCGATGGTGAAGCCCGTCGTCCAAGCGACCGTCGATGAGGACGGTGTCGCGATGGTGCAGGTGGCCCGGCTCGAATGGGAAAAGTTTGCGTCCCAATCGCCCGAGGCGGTGGCTGAGGAGTACGAAAAGTACAAGGATCCCGCACACACTCTGCTGCATTTAGACCATGTGCCTGTCATCGATGAAGACAACCGGCAAGTGGATTATCTCAGCATCCTGCGCCGTGCGCTGAACTGCGGATACCAGAGCGTGATGGTGGACGGCTCTCGCCTGCCACTCCAGGAAAACATCCGTTGTACCCGCCAGGCTGCCGAGCTCGCCCATTCCCATGGCGCGTGTGTGGAGGCCGAATTGGGCGCGGTTTCCGGCCATGAAGGCGACGGCATCGGGCTGTCGTACGAAGAGCTGTTTGCGAGCAAGAAGGGATTCACGGATGTGGACGAAGCCATGCGGTTCGTCAACGAATCCCAGTGTGATTGGCTGAGCGTCGCGGCGGGCAGCTTTCACGGCGCCATCGCGGGTGCGGCGCGGCGAGAGAAAAAGCCTGAGGCTCGACTGGACATCGCACACATTGCGGCGCTCCATGAGGCCACCGGCGGCATGCCGCTCGTGCTGCACGGCGGATCAGGCATCAACCAAAGCTACATTTTGAACGCCATCGCGGCCGGCATCACGAAGATCAACGTGGGCACAGAAATCCGTCAGGCCTACGAAAACGCGCTTGACGAGCGGCCCGGCGACGTGGAATATGCCCGAGAGCAGGTGTATATGAGGACGCGCTGGGTCATCAGTTCGTTCTTGCAAGCGACGCACAACCAGACAAAGCTATTTGCATAAGGAGGATATACCATGAGCAAAAAGACCACTTTCGCCCTGTGTTTCGGCAATCGGGGCTTTATGCCGGGCGAACTGATTCTGGGCGCGCGCGCGGACATGATCAAAGCTGTCACCGACGCGGGCTGTGACCACATCATCATGGATGAGTCCGCAACCCGTTATGGCGCCGTGGAGACGCGCGAGGAGGGCCGGTTGTTTCATGACTGGCTGAAGGCGCACGAGGGCGAATACGACGGCGTCATCTTTTGCATGCCCATCTTCGTGGATGAAAACGGCGCGTTTGCCGCGCTGCGCGACGCGGGTGTGCCGATCCTGATGCAGGCCTATCCAGACGAGCTCGGCAAACTGGGCTTCGCCACCAGGCGCGATGCCTACTGCGGCAAGTTCTCCGTGACGGACGTGTTCACCCAGTGCAAGGTCCCGTTCACGGTGATGAAGCCACACGTCGTCCATCCGCTGTCGGACGCGTTCGCGGGCAATCTGCGCGACTTCGCAGCCGTCTGCCGCGTGGTGCGCGGAATGAAGCGGTTCACGCTGGGCGCCATCGGCGCGCGCACCACCGCATTCAAGACCGTTCGCTTTGATGAAGTGGCGCTGGAAAAATACGGCATCACCGTGGAGTCGTTTGACCTATCGGAACTGATCCACAAGGTTGGCCTGATGGCGGACGACGACCGAAATGTACTGGCAAAAATCGAACGGCTGCAGCGCTACACGAACTGCGCAGGTGTGCCGGAGTCAAACATGCTGACCCTGGGGAAAGTCGGCTGTGTAATCGACGAGTACATTGAGGAATACCGCCTGGACGCCATCACACTGCGCTGCTGGAACGAGATGGTGACGATCCTGCGGGTGTGCCCTTGTGTGCTGTTGAGCGAGCTGAACGACCGGGGTATCGTGGCCAGCTGCGAGATCGACCTCTGCTCAGCCATCACCATGCGGGCGATGAACCTGGCCTCGGAAAGGCCAACTGCGGTGTTGGACTGGAACAACAACTACGGCGACGATCCTGACAAGGTGATCCTGTTCCACTGCGGGCCGGTCGCTCAGTCATTGATGCGGGAAAAGGGCACCGTGACGGAGCATTTGATGTTCGCAAAGGGCGATCCGGGCAGCGGTTGGGGTAGCAACGAGGGCCGCATCGCCGCGTTCCCGATGACCTTTTCCAACTGCTTGACCGTGGACGGCAAATTGATGATCTACGCCAGCGAAGGGGAAATGACCGCCGACCCCATCGAAGCCGGATTCTTTGGCTGCGGCGGTGTGGCGGAGATCCCGCAATTGCAAGACAAGCTGATCCGCTTGGCGCGCGGCGGCTTCAAACACCACACGGCGATCGGCGTCGGTCACATGAAATCTGTGCTGACCGAGGCGTTTGCCACCTATCTGGGGTACGACGTGATCGAAATTGACTGAAAAGCGCAAGGGGCAGCCCCTTCATCATCGCCTACCTAGCGCTTCGCTCAGTCCCCGAAAGGAGGCCTTCCCATGCCACTATCCGGGCTGGACATCGGCAGCACCGGCGCGAAAATCACAGTGCTCTCCGAATCCGGCGCACTGCTGCACACGGGCTATCGCGATTATCCCGTCTCCCGCGCGACGTCCGAACACGAAGTGGACGCTGTGTCGATCTGGGACGCGGTGAAAGCGTTGCTTCGCGATGCAGCCACCGCGGTACCCGGCATCAGCGCCGTAGGCGTGACCTCGTTTGGCGAGAGCTTCGTGCTGCTAGACGAGCAGGACCATGTGCTGTGTCCCACGATGATGTATACCGATCCGCGCGGCGAGGCAGAGGCGGCGCTGCTCTCCCAGCGACTGGGCGAGCGACTGTCCGAGATCTGCGGCGCAACGCCCCACGCGATGTATTCGCTGCCCAAACTGATGTGGATCAAGGAGCATCAGCCCGAACTGTATGTAAAAGCGCGGCGCGTGTGCCTGATCGCGGACTACGTCAGCCTTCGGCTCACGGGCAACCACCTGATCGACCATTCGCTGGCCGCGCGGACCCTGGGGTTCGACATCCGCAAAATGTGCTGGTCGGAAGCCATTTTCACGGCGGCGGGCCTCGATCCGGGGCTGTTCGGGAAGCCGGTTCCCACGGGCACCGACGCGGGACCGGTCCTGCCCGCGCTGGCGCAAGAGCTGGACTTGCCCAAAAATCTGCGCGTCGTGCTGTGCTGCCATGACCAAGTCGCCGCCGCAGTGGGGTCCGGCGTACTCATGCCTGGCATGGCGACCGACGGCGCAGGCACAGTGCAGTGCATCACGCCCATCTTCTCGCCGGTTCCTGACGGGCGCGGCCTTCAGGATCACCATTATTCCATTGTGCCCTTCCTGCGCAAAGACACCTACTGCTGCTACGCGTTCCAATTCACGGGCGGCTCGCTGGTGAAATGGTTTGTGGACAATCTGGCGCGGAAACAGCCCGGCATAGCGCCCTACGACCAACTGGAGTCAGGCATGATTGACGCACCCACAGGCATCCTCGTGCTGCCCCACTTTGCGGGCGCGGCGACGCCGTACATGGATACGGGTTCCAAGGGCGCTTTCGTTGGTCTGACGCTTTCACACAACGCGTCGGACCTGTACCGTGCGCTTCTGGAAGGCATCACCTACGAAATGCGGCTGAATTTGGACTGTCTGGGCGAAGCCGGGTTGACGGTGGACGGGCTGTTCGCCACCGGTGGCTGCGCGAAATCAAAACTGTGGCTGCAAATGAAGGCGGACATTCTGGGGATGCCCGTCACGCGGATGAGCGTGGACGAAGCGGGCACGGTCGGCGGCATCATGCTGACCGGCGTGGCGACGGGTGCGTACAAAGACCTCGACGCGGCGAAACAAGCGCTGGTCAGGCCGGTCCATGTTTATAAACCCAGGCCGGAAATGGTTGCGCAATACGCGCCCCACTACCTGCGGTACCGCGAACTATACCGGGCCCTGCGGCCCCTGATGGAGGACATCAAATGAAGGCTGTCATGTACGGAGCCGGCAATATCGGCCGCGGTTTTATCGGCGCGCTGCTGAGTCAGGCGGGCTATCAAGTGAGCTTTGTCGATGTGGCGGAGCCGGTGGTCGCGGCGCTCAATGCGCGGCACAGTTACCCGATTCGCATCGTGGACACAGACGGACATGAGGACGTGATGATCCAACACGTCAGTGCCGTCGATGGTCGCGACGGAGACGCCGTGGCGGAGGCCATCGCGGACTGCGATGTGATGGCGACCGCAGTGGGCGTGAACGTGCTGAAGTTCATCGCGCCAAACATCGCTGAGGGGCTGAGGCGACGGTTTCAGCGGTCGGACGCGCCGCTGGACATCATCATCTGTGAAAACCTGATGGACGCCGATAAGGTACTATCGAATTTGATCAGGGCACAGTTGACGCCGGAAGATTCGGCGCTGTTTGAGGCGCGCGTCGGGCTGGTAGAGGCGTCCATCGGGCGCATGGTGCCAGTGCAAACCCCGGAAATGCAGGACGGCGACGGCCTGCGCGTCTGTGTGGAGCGATACGGCTTTTTGCCTGTTGACAAGGTCGCGTTCAAAGGGCCCGTGCCGAAGATCAGCCAACTTGTGCCCTACAGCCCGTTTGGTTTCTACCTAATGCGCAAGCTGTACATCCACAACATGGGCCACGCGCTGTGCGCCTATCTGGGCCAGTATACGGGGCTGCAGTTCATCTGGCAGGCGGTGGCCGACGCAGAAATCGCGCTGATGGCCCGCTGCGCCATGCAGGAGAGCCTGCGCGCGCTGAGCATGGAATACGCGGGCGCCGATCCCCTGCAGCTGTTGGACCACATCGACGACCTGTTGCTGCGGTTCACCAACCGCGCCCTGGGCGACACCTGTCAGCGCGTGGGGAACGACGTGCCGCGCAAACTGGCGCCCACGGACAGGCTGATTGGCGCGGCGAGCCTGTGCCTGAAACACAACATCGCCCCCGCATACATCGCCATCGGCGCAGCAGGCGCGGTTCACAAGTACCTGGCGGAGAAGGGCGAGGTTCAGACCGAACCCAATGCGCTAAGGGCGCTGAGTGAATTGTCCGGCCTGGACCAGGATCACGCGCTTACCCGGATGATCCTGGCACAGCACACGCTGCTGGCCCAAGGCGCAAAACCTTGCGCCCTGCGCGATCAGGCCCAGGCATTCACGCGCAAGACGGTGGTGTAGGCGCCATGTGTGGACGCTATGAGCTCGACCTGGCCGCGTATGGCGAGCTGTCAGGCCTTGCGAGCATCAAGGGCGGCGAGATCCGTCCCGGCGATCTGGCGCCGGTACAAACCGCGGACGGCATGCGCGTCATGCGCTGGGGCTATCCGCTGCCAAACACCAAGCGCACCGTCTTCAACGCCAAGCGCGAGACGGTTCGGGATCTGCCCATGTTCCGAGAATCCATTGCTTACCGGCGGGTGGTCGTGCCCACGACCGGTTTTTACGAATGGAAGCATCAGGGAAAAACCGAAGTGGACCGATATCGGTTCCGCTCTGCCAGCGGGGAAAGACTGTACCTTGCCGGCCTGTACGATGTCTACGACGCGCCCACCGGTCCCGAGCCTCGATACGCCATTCTCACCGCGCCCGCCAATGCAGGGATGGCTCCATATCACGACCGCATGCCCGTGTACCTCACCGAGTCTGAGCGCGAAGCCTGGATCACAGACCCCGCCTTCGCGACGCGTGTGTTGACCAGAGCACAGCCTGATTTGACGGCGGAGCGAAACGACGACAAACCGGAGCAATTGAGCTTGCTCTGACGCGCGCATTTGCGCAGGGGGCTGGCCCGGATCAGCCCCCGCGCGGATGCACGATCATGCCCATCCCCGATTTGCACCATTGCCTTTTCCGCCTCAGTTTCCCCACATGTACAACTTTGACATGCCGCAAAATGGATCGGCATGTTATTTGCGTCTGCCAACTGCGGCAATATGAGCCAATTCTTTGTGGACATTTTCAATTGCGACGATGCTTTACACATGCTATACTCTGTACATAGTATGCTCTTTTTGCAATCAGTTCTTGTATAATTTCGACAGAAAGCGAGGCGATGCCCAGTGTACAGATCCATCGCTCAATGTCTCTATCAACAAGCACTTTCGCGGCCTGGTGCGCCTTGCCTGATGGACGAGGATCATGATCTGAATTATGACGCGGTCTGGCGGTACGCGATGGGATTCGCCCTTTCACTCGCTGAGCGCGGTTTGACGCGAGGCGACCGGGTCGTGGCCGTTGCCAGTCAGCGCGCGTCACACGCCGTGGCGCAGCTGGGCGTGGAGCTGGCAGGCGGGGTATTCGTGCCGCTGGAGGCCGGGCTTCCGCAGCCGGCCATACAGACGATCGCAAGCCAAGTGGGCGCGAAATTCATTGTGGCTCAGGCAGAAAATGGGCTGGGCGCGCGGTTTATACCGTTGGCGGAAGCGCTGACGCACCGGTTTGACGGGCCGATGAACACGCAGCCTCGCTGGCCCAAGGGCGATGAATTGGCCTACATCCTCTATACCACCGGCACAACAGGCCGTTCGAAGGGCGTGGCAAAGACCCACGCAAGCACGATGGGTTATCTGGACGCTGAAGCGCGCTTTACCCGTCCGCAGCCGGACGACGTAGAGCTGATTCCCGCGCCATTGAACCACATGCTGGGCCTGTACCGGTTGTGCGTCACCATCGCACATGGCGGCGCGGCCTTGCTTTGGGGCAGCGTCGCGTTTGTCGATCCCCTGCTTCAGGCCATGCGCGATCACCGTGTGACGGGCATGACGCTGGTGCCGTCCATGGCATCGATGCTGATGCGGCTGAGCGGCTCGGCGCTGAGCGCATTTGATGGTCAAATCGCCCGCATCACCATGGCGTCCGCGGAATTGTCCATGCCAGACCGCGAGCGTCTGGCTGCGCTGTTGCCCCGCGCGCAGATCATCAGCATGTACGGCTCCACGGAGGGTGGACTGGCGACCTTCGTGGATTACGCGGACGCGCAGGTCCCTTCGGGCTGTGCGGGCTGGGCGTGCTCAGGCGTGGAACTGCGCACACTGGGCCCTGATGGGGGGATCATCGACGCCAGCCGCGAAAGCTCGGGCCTGATCGCCTGGCGCAGCCCGTCGCAGATGGCGTGTTACTTTGGTGACCCGGCGCTGACAGAGCGAACGCTGACGGACGGATGGGTGCGCTCCAGCGACTTGGGTTATGTCGACGGATCGGGCCTTCTGCATTTGGTGGGCCGTGCGGGCGATGTGATCAACGTGGGCGGGCACAAGGTTGCGCCCGGCGAAGTGGAGGAAATTGCGCTGCGCATGCCGGACGTACAAGACTGCGCTTGTGTGCCCATGCCAGACGCGGCCGCAGGCCAGGTGCCTCGGCTCGTGGTCGTGATGCGGCAGGGCGCGGCATTCGATGCCAAGGCCATCGCGCGTCACATGGAACGCCACCTGCCCCGCCACATGCTGCCTCGCCAGATTGACGCGGTGGCGCAGTTGCCGCGCACCGGCAACGGAAAGCTGCTCCGGCGCGCGCTGGTCGAATCGATGAAAGGCGGATTTGCCCATGGATGAGCTGATGAGTGTACTGCAAACCGCGCTGCCCGATGCAAATCTGGCGAACCCGACCGGTCTGGTGGACCGCGGCGTCCTGGACTCACTGGACATCGTGACACTGGTGGACGAACTGTCCGCCCACTACGGCGTCACCATTCCACCCCAGCAAATACGGCCGCAGAACTTCAACTCTGTGCAGGCCATGCTCGAAATGCTAGAGGCGCTGAGATAGCATGTCGATCATCTCCATGGACTTTCTCTGGTTCACCTTGCTGGCTGCAGTGATCTATTATCTCGTGCCAAAGCGGACACAGGGGATGGTGCTGTTGGCCGCGAGCCTGTGGTTTTACGGCCAAGGCGGACCGGCCGCGCTGGGCGTGGCGGCGGCTCAGGTGGGTGTCACCTACGGCTGTGCGCTGCGTATGACGGGCGAAAAAAGGCGGCCGGCGCTCTGGACCGGCATCGCGCTAAACCTGCTGGCGCTGTGTGGGCTGAAATGGGCGAACCTGTCCGGACCCAGTCAATGGATTCTGCCGCTGGGCATCTCGTTCTACACGTTGACGGCGCTTGCGTATCTGATCGACGTAAGCCGGGGCGACTATCCGCCGGAGCACAACCCGCTGAAACTGGCGCTGTTCGTGCTGTTCTTTCCCCAAGTGAGCCAGGGTCCGATCGCACGGTATCCGGCGATGCGGGCCCAGCTGTTTACACCTCGCGAATTCCATCCCGACATGACGGGCGAAGGGTTCCAGCTGGCGTTGTGGGGCGCGCTGAAAAAGCTGGTCATCGCAGACAACCTGGCGCTGATCGTCAACGCGTTCTACGGACCACAGGGTACGCGGGGCGGTGAGGGGATGATTTTCGCAACGGTGCTGTACTCCATTCAGCTATACGCTGACTTCAGCGGCTGCATGGACATTGTGGGCGGCGCGGCGCGGCTGTTCGGCATTGAGCTGGCTGAGAATTTCCGCAGACCTTACTTCGCGGCCACGATGCAGGAGCTGTGGCGGCGATGGCACATCACACTGGGCGAATGGTTTCGTGACTATGTGTTCTTTCCGCTGTCTGGATCGCGGCTGGTGCGCCGGATTGGGCGATTCGGACGCGCGCACCTGCCGCGCAGCGCGGCGCGTGTGCAGCTTGCCGCGCTGCCCACGATGACGGTTTGGACGCTGACGGGACTTTGGCATGGACTTGCGCCGAAATTCGCGGTCTGGGGCGCGCTGCAGGGCCTGCTGATTCTGGGCGGCATGGTGATTGAACCGGCTTGCGCAAAGCTGCGCGCCAGGCTGCGGGTCGGAGATGGCGTGGGATGGTACCGCATCATCCAGATCCTGCGCACGTTTGCGATCGGCTGCGCTGCGCGGGTTCTTTTCCGGGCAGATTCCCTGCAAGACGCATGGGCGATCCTGCGAAACTGCGCCTGTGCACTGGCCATGCCCCATCCGGGCGCTTGGCGTGACGCCGCGCTCAAGGCCACAGGGTTGCTGGGCAGAAACAGTGCCGTTTGCGCACTGGCGGTGGCGCTGGCTTGCGGATTGTTGCTGTACGTCAGCGTCCGTGAAGAACGTGGCGCGAAAATGCCCTGGATGCCGCACCGGACGCCGCTGCGATGGGCCGTAGGCTATGCGCTGCTGATGGGCGTGGTGCTGTTTGGCCAGTTTCACGTGGCTGAGGTGCCGTTTCTGTATATGCAATTTTGAGATGAGAAGGATGTCCATTGACGATAAGAGTTTTCGGCCGGTGCGCGCTGTTCCTGGCGCTGTTTTTCGTGGGACTGGAGTTCGTATGCGCATTCATACCGGACCAAACGAACCTGGCGCGGCTGACCCTAAACGAGCTTCGCGCAGAGCCGGGCCACATCGACACGCTGCTGATCGGTACATCTCATGTCTATTCGGATGTCGATCCCACTGTGCTCACAACCGCGCTGGGCGGCCGGACGCACGACCTCGGCTCCGCGGACCAGACGCCGATAGACAGTTACTATCTGCTGCTCGAAACGCTGAAACAACACACGATCGGCACGCTGGTGCTGGAGGTGAACGCTCGGAACACCACATGGGACGCACCGCTGTTCGGGCACACCCAGAAACTGCTGACGAGCATGCCATTGTCGCGAAACAAGCTGCAATATCACCGAGCGGCGATGGGGCATCCGCTGGCATTGGACGGGCTGTATCGGGCTTCGTTGCGCCACGACGACGTGGTTCGGGGAATCACACAGTTGGCACTCTTCGACAAACTCAAGCCGAGCTATCGGCGCCCGCCGGTGGGTCTGGACTATGAATACATGGGCGGCGGTTTCATGCGATACGAAACGAAGCTGGATCGTGATGCGGTCATCGAACCGGACATGCTGGATCCCGAGTCGTTTCAGCTGAATCCGATCCAAGCGGACTACCTGAACCGGATCGCGACGCGATGCGAGGCCGAAGGAATCGATCTCGTGCTGGTGACCTATCCAAGCCATGACGCGCTGATCGTGCTGGAACAAGCGCCAATGCAGCAGGCGCACGACGCCTTTGCGGCGTTTGCGAAAGCGCGGTCTTTGGCGTATCTCGATTACAACCTGCTGTCGCCCGGCGCGCTGAACTTGACGGACGCTGCGTTTCGAGATATCGATCACATGAATGGCGATGGTGCGGGTGCGTTCAGCCGGCGGCTCGCGGAGGACCTGGTTTTGCTGCGGCAGGGTGAGGCGCCGGATGGGTTTTGCGCTAACTACGCTGAGCGGACGGCGCAGGTGGACAGCATCTGTGGCCTGGGGATCGAGGTTCTGGCGAACGCGGCGGACGGGTATGTGGATTTTATCGGAAGGCCGGTGATGGGCCGTGGTGATGCGCGGGTGATCGAGTGCCGGTTTGTGGTGCTTGAGGGCGCGCTTGCGATTTGGGACAGCGGGTGGGGCGGGCAGATGGCGCGTTGGGCATGCGCGGCGGGCCGGTATGATGTGGTGGGCTACGCGCGAACGGCTGGCGGTCAGCGGGATTACGAGGCGGTTCAGAAAGTCCCCCTGATACTGTACTGACCCCTGTCCCCGATAGAACACAGCGAAGCGCAATGGGAGTCCAGAGGGATGAAATCCCTTTG
>JAVBTW010000072.1:0-7624 GCA_031555975.1 Eubacteriales bacterium | reverse complement strand
TGTGATGGCCAAGCTGTTCATGATGATATTCTGATGATGAATGAAAGGTGATTAAACCATGGACAAGATGAAGCGCCGTAAAGAGTACGACTATTTCCAGTTTTTTGTCGACATTGCAGAGGCCGCGAACAAGGCTGCGGATTACCTGGAAAGCGCGCTGGAGAAGTTCAGCGTGACGGAACTGCCCAAGCAGATGGAAGCGATGCACAAAATTGAAAATGACGCGGACATGATGAAGCACGAGATGTTGACGCATTTGGCCCGCGAGTTTATGACGCCCATTGAGCGCGAGGATATCGTAGCGCTGGCCCAGGAACTGGACAATGTAGTGGATGCCATCGACGACGTGATGCAGCGCATGTACATGTACAACGTCCAAACGATCCGCCCGGAGGCCGTGGTGTTCGCCAGGCAGATTGTCAAGTGTACGCGCGAGCTGCTGAAGGTGACTCAGGAATTTAAGACGTTCAAGAAATCCAAGGACATCAAAGCCCATTGCATCGGAGTCAACACCATTGAGTCCGACGGAGACAAGATGTTCGCTGAGAATATGCGCAAACTGTATACGGAGCAGAGCGGCGACCTGCGCCAAACCGTCGTGTGGTCCACGATGTTTGAAGGGCTGGAAAACTGCCTGGATGAGTGCGAAGACGCAGTAGACATCATCGAGAGCGTCATGATGAAAAACAGCTAAGGCAGCAAATGAATCATCGATTACCAAGGCAACACCGTACGCGCTCGCGTTGGATCTTCCCCATGAAGATGGGGGAAGATCCTTCTTTTTTTGATGACGACGCCGGCGAATGGGGAACGCGCCACCGCGCCACCGCTCTTAAAAGGCGCATGAACATATTGTGCGATCTGATTTTTATGAGAGGTTAACATTGACAGAACACACCATTTCTGATATGTTAATTGCTAGAATAAAACGCAACAAGGCGGAGATGCCCAGTGAATTGCATGACAAATTTCGCGCTCATGATGCAGGTTCTTAATCTATCACCACAGGTGATGGCGGCAGAAATGCACACGGATACCACACTGATCAGCCGCTGGAGGACCGGCAATCGCCGGCTCATGCCGGGCCGCATGTGGACGCGAAACCTTGCGGGCTATCTGTGTGCCAAGGACACCGAGCGCGAGACCGCTGTTTTGCCTCGGCTACTGGCAAACTACTGGCCGGATTTGGATTACGCGCAACCTGCAGTGCTGTTGGAGGCGATGGAGGCATTCCTCACCGTACCGGAACAGATGGATCCCGCGTACAGGCAACAGGCTGCCGACTGGATCAACGAGACACTGGCCGGCGAAATTGAGCCGCTGCAGATCTATATGCCGCTGCACATTGGCAGTGCGCGGACTGCGGCAGGCGCGAAGGCCGTCCGCAAGATGGCGCTCACATTCATTTCTGAGTCGCTCAAATTATGCGCGACACATGAAGTGGTTTTTTTCTGCCCGAGAGGCATGGAGCTGCTGACGCAGGAATCCAAGACGGCAGAAAATTTGGCGTCGATGGCAACCCAGGCTTTGAAGCGGGAAGGCCGGTTGAGTGTGATCTGCGGCAGCGAATACAAACCATCGGATGTCGAGGCGTTTACAGGGCTGTGGATGGCCGCGCACATGAAGGGGAGCATCGTCAGTTACAACCACGACACCTTCAACGCACAGGACGACCAGCATCTGATCGTGGTGATCCGGGCGCAGATGGCGCTGTCGGTCACATATGGCGAGGACGGGAACGGCGTGGCAGCGAGCGTATACATGGATCCGGATGCGGTGTCAGCGCTGTACGCGCGCGTAAAGGCGTATGAAACCGACGAGGCGCTTCGGATACGGCGCGGGTACCTCGCCGATCAGGCCGGCTATCTTCGCGACATGCCGGCGTTCCCCGGCGGCGCGAATTATGTGCTGATGCAATTGCCACAGTTCGGGCACATGCCGATTGAGGATTATCACCGGCGCTACCGGCTTACGCGTGAACGGGTTGTGGAGCTGTTGTCGGAGTGTAGGCCGCTGTTGCAGCCGGTGTGGGATGCGCCGGACGGCACACCGGTCCGGCATGTGTACAGCCTGCCCGCAATCGAGGAAGTGCTGCTGGAATCGCGGCGCATGCTGCCCGCGATGTCTGAGCTTTGTGGAAAGCGCGTATTCATGTCATCGCAGGACATGGTGGACATACTGAAGCGGATGCGGGCGATGCTCACGTCGCGGCACGGATACGAAGTGTGCTTCTTGGGCGAAGGCGCATATGTGGATTTGGGGATGCAGGTGATGTCCTGGGGAAACGAGTGCATGATCTGCTGGACGTCTGGGCAGCATTCGGTGGCGTCGAAGGGGAAGCCGATCGCCAGCGCGCTACACCATCATTGTCGCGAACAGTGGGAGCGAATCCCAGCACACATGCGGAGTCGGACGGCTGCGCTCAAGCAAATAGACCAGTGGTTGAGAAAGGCTCAATACTACGGACTCAACACATAATGGCCACTGCACTCACCCTCTTTGTGCAGTGGCCCAGGCCGTCTCTGAGGTCGTCGCGCCTGTGAGGTCACCTATCCAAAAACCTGACGACTTCCCGTATCAAATCCAAGCCCTGTTCCTTTGTGCCGGTGTTGTCAATGAACCCGTGCGGGGTGTTTTTGTATAGTACCAGCGCCGATTCCACGCCCGCGTCGCTCAGCGCCTGCGCATAAGCGCGGCCCTGATCTTTCAGGCCGTCCATCTCGCATATGACCACCATGGCGCGTGGCAAGCCTTGAAGGCTCTTGGCCCTGATGGGCGATACGCGTGGGTCTGCCTTATCCTGTTGATCACGGATATACCATCCGTACATGATGTCCGCGACGCGATCCATGCTCGGGCCTGCGGGCGATGCGGTCGCAAGGAAGTCCACCAGTGGATAGAGCGGAATCTGTGCGCACAGTTCGATCTCGCCCTCGTCGCGGGCCATGAGGCAGATGGCGGCTGCGAAGTTGCCGCCGGCGGAGTCGCCGCTGATGGAAAACCGGCTTCGGTCGATGCCCAGCGCTTCGGACTTGCTCCATGCCCACCTGAGGGCGTTGTAGCAATCCATGAGCCCTTCAGGAAACGGATGCTCGGGCGCGAGATGATACTCGACCGAAAGCACCACGCAGTCGGCACGGTCTGATAGCCCTTTGCAGTATTCCTCGACCGCAAAAATGGTGCCGCCGAAAAATCCGCCACCGTGGAGGAACAGTTGGGCTTGGCGGGGCTTGGCGTCGCCGTCTGGGAAATAGCGGCGGACCCGAATTTTGCTTTTGTCGCCGTCGATGATGTGATCCTGCATGAGGATGGGGCGGGTGGTCACATCGCGGGAATCGCCGCCCATAGACTTGCGCAGCAGGGGCAAGCGGCGGTCCATATTTTTCCGAATCGTCGCCAACGGGATCCATTTGGGTATGGGCTTGAGGTGGTATGCCGGGTCTGGCGGCGTCTCTGGAAACATTTTTTCGATCATCAGCATGGGACAGGCCTCCTTAGTCTGCTTCATTATAGCACAGCTGCATGGCAGTTGCTATGGAGGAACTTGGGCAAAACATGGTGGAAATGCGGCATGGCATCCATCGGCTGAAAGTATAGATGGTCGACGAACAGTCACTGGTGCGGCCACAGGTGTCGCCGACGTTGACATCCCCATTTATTTTGTCTATACTAGTAGCGATCCCCGCGCTTGCGCGGACTGAAGGAACGTTGATATGATGTATAAGAGATGGGTCTGCTTTCTGTTGATGTTGATGCTGATGGCCCCCGCGCTCGCGCTGGCGGAGGGCAATATGGTGCTCAACGGCAGTTTTGAGGACTCGGCGGACGGGTTAAATCCGGACAATTGGTTTCGGGACATGTGGTACACGTCCGCCGGTGTTTCGGATCTTTCCATCGAAGATGGCGGTATCGGCGGCAGCAAGTGCATACGGGTTGAGAACATCAATGAGAATGATGCGCGGTATGCCCAAGTGGTGGAGGTGGAGCCGAGCACCTGCTACCGCATTACGGGCTACATTTGTGCTGAAGGCATAGATGAATCGGCTTCGGGCGCGAGCCTGTCCATCAAGGACACCTTCGTCAGCACCGACTACTTGTTCGACACCGACAAAAGCTGGCAGCAGGTCACTTTGGTGGGCATCACGGGCGAAGATCAGGCGTCGCTGACGCTGATGTGCCGCGTGGGTGACTATGGCTCCCTCACCACCGGCGCGGCCTGGTTTGACGACATCCGGATGGAAAAGATTGAAAACGCGGTGATCGACGAGAGCGTGGAGAGCTTTGCGACCCAGCCGCCATCGTCCGGCTCAAATGGGGACGCACCGGGCAACAAGGGCGGATTGTTCAGTGATCCGGGCGTGATGATGGCCATGCTAAACTTGTTGGTGTTTCTGTTCATACTCGCGTGCGCGCTCATGACACTGTATGTGGAGCGGGGCCGAATCGCGCTGGCCCGCGGGGATAACGGCGCGAAGAAGCTTGCGCTGATCCTCGGCCTTGCGCTTTTGATCCGAATTGGGATTTCAATGACCGTGCGCGGTTACGGCGTGGACATCACGGATTTTGAGGCTTGGTCCACGCGCATGTTTGACGGCGGTCCCCAGGCTTTCTATCAAGAGGGCTATTTTTGCGATTATCCGCCGGGCTACTTGTACGTGCTTTGGCTGCTGGGCGGGCTGAGGCACCTGCTGAGTGTCCCCTATGACAGCAACCTGGATTGGCTGATGATCAAGTTGCCGCCGATGCTGCTGGACATCGGACTTGCGCTATTGCTGTATCGTGTCGCAAAAAAGCACATTGGCAAGACGGGTGCGCTGCTGATCGCGGGCATGTGCGCACTGAATCCGGCGTCCATATTGAACAGTGCCGCCTGGGGCCAGATCGATGTGGCGTTGGCCGCGATGCTGACGCTGTCAATCCTGTGGGCCATCGAGGACAAGTGGTTGCCGTCGCTGGTCACGTTTGCACTTTCGATTCTGGTCAAGCCCCAAGCGCTGATGTTTGCGCCGTTGGGCTTGGTGGCGATGTGCACACGCATCATGCGGGATGCGCAACCCATCAGATCGAGCGGATTGCGAAGGCTCTGCGCGCTGATGCTGCGGCCGTTCGTCGATGCACAGGCCCGGCGCCAGCTCGCGCGCATGACGCTCAATGTGGTGATTTCACTGGCTTCCATGCTGGTCCTGTGCCTGCCGTTTATCTGGTCGCTGGACCCGGCGCTGATTGAGGCGGCAAAGCTCACCTGGCTGCCTGCGCCGCTGCAGAAGGTGTTTTGGGTGGCGTCGATGTACGGCAAAACGCTGACCTCATACGGCTACATCACGCTGAATGCTTGCAACCTTTATGTGCTGCTGGACCTGAACTGGAAGGAGTTGGCGCTGCTGCCCCACCTGCGCGTCATGGCCTATGCGCTGATGGCCCTTGGCTATGTCTATGCGGCGGGATTGTATGTCAAGGCGAAGGACGTGAAGAAGCTGCCTGTGCTGGCGGCGATGGCGCTTTCTGTGGCGTTCTGCTTTGGACCGATGATGCATGAGCGGTACCTGTTCCCCTGCCTTGCGCTGCTGCTGCTTGCGTATATGCTCGATCGCGACGTCCGACTGATTGCCGCGTTCTGTGCGATCACGTTCACACAGTTCCTGAATTCTGCCCTGGTGCTCAGGTCTGAGCATCTGCAGGCGTCGGAACAGCTCATCAATGCGGGTGTTTCGCTGCTCAATTTGGCGGCCAGCGCGCTGCTGATCTGGACGTCGTTTGACCTGTGCTGGCGCGGGCGCACCATCGCCATCACGCGGGTGTATCACCAAATGGACGCCAAGGCCCAGGCCGTACGGGAGTCTCGGATGGAACAGTTTGCCGAAACCATTTTTCGTCCGCGCGATTACAAGCTGAACCTGAAATGGAGAGACTGGGCGATCATGCTGGGCTTAACGTTGATATACGCGGTGGTCGCGTTCACCAACTTGGGCAGCATGAGTGCGCCGCAGAGTGTCTGGATCAGCAGTCAAAAGGATGAGCAGGTGGTCATTGACCTGGGCGCGCCGGAATCATTCCACTTGGCTTATTATGGTAGTTCGTTCAACGATGTGAACTTCCAAGTGGAGTTTTCTGAAGACGCGGAAACGTGGACCAAGCCGTACTATGCGGAATTTCACGAGGGTACAATTTTTCGGTGGCTGTGGTATGAGCCAATGGTGGAGGATTCGGACAGCGATACGGGATTCTCACTGCTCAACCCCACCTCCGGCGGCTCCATCGACGACAAGCACAAACTGCACTCGGGCCGCTATGTGCGGTTGACCATGATGGGTGCGGGATTGATGTTGAACGAGATCGCGTTTGTGGATGAGGCAGGCGTCGTGCTGCCCATTGCGTCGATGCATGCCTCCGGCGGCCGAGATGGGCACATCCAGCCCTCCGCAGCGCTTGTTGATGAGCAGGACACGGTGCCCGCGCTTCCGACCTACATGGCCGGCACCTACTTTGATGAGATCTACCACGCCCGCACGGCGTATGAACACCTGCATGGGCTGCATACCTACGAGTATACCCATCCGCCGCTGGGCAAGTTGCTGATCGCGCTAGGCATTCAGATCTTCGGCATGACGCCATTCGGCTGGCGGTTTATGGGCGCGCTGTTCGGTGTGCTGATGGTGCCGCTGATGTACCTGCTGGGAAAACAGCTGTTCAAGCGCACATCCCTGGCGTCCCTGGCCTCGTTCCTGATGGCGGTGGACTTGATGCACTTCACCCAGACGCGCATCGCCACCATTGACTCGTTTGCGGTGTTCTTCATCATGCTGATGTACTTCTTCATGCTCAGGTACTATCAGATGAGCTTCAACCAAGCCCGGCTGTGGCGAACACTGGTGCCGCTTTCGCTGTGCGGAATCACCATGGGTTGCGCCATCGCGTCGAAGTGGATCGGGCTTTACGCGGCCATTGGGCTTGCGGTGCTGTTTTTCTTCACGATTTGGGTGCGCGCCCGGGAGTACCGGTACGTGCGAAAGCACATGCAGGAGATAGATGCCGGGCGCAGGGCCAAGGCACAGCGAATCAAGAACACGTTCTGGGGACATCTGACCGTGACCCTGATTTGCTGCCTGGTCTTCTTTGTCGCGGTGCCGCTGGTGATTTACTACTACGCCTACTACTGGCAGTTGACGCCCGACGGCAACTTTTCCATCCAGGCCGTGTGGGATGTGCAGCAGAGCATGCTGAGCTATCACGCGGGGCTGGGGGGCGACACGCATTTGTTCCGCTCGCCCTGGTATCAGTGGCCGTTTGTCGCGTGGCCGATGTGGTTTTACACGGGCAATGAGTTCCTGCCCGAGGGCTGGATCTCGTCGATCACCTGCATGGGCAATCCGGTTGTTTTCTGGGTGGGACTGGTTGCGATGCTGTTCGTGATGGGCCGCATGTTCACCCATTCCCGGCACGACCGGCGGTACATCTTCCTGGTGATCGGATTCCTATCCCAGTATTTGCCGTGGGTGCTGGTGCCGAGGAGCACGTTCATTTATCATTACTTCGCCTCGGTGCCGTTCATCATTCTAGCGACGGGCTTGATGTTGGACTTCATAAGGCGGCGCAGCCAAGCTGTGTTCAAGGTGTTGGCGGTGGC
>JAVBTW010000265.1:0-9277 GCA_031555975.1 Eubacteriales bacterium | reverse complement strand
AATCAGGCTGAACAGGCCCTTCTTGAAGTCCGGATGACCCGCCATGTCCGACGCCCCGGAGACGCGATAGGACCCGGGCACCACGCCGCGCTCAGCCGCCCAGCCCAGCTTCGCGCATCGCGACTCGAAGGTCTGCGCGTCTGAGGTGAGCCAATTGGGCCGCGCAACCTGATGACGCTCGTCCGGGCGGTAGGCGATGATTTGCTCCGCCTCGTCCATGCCGTAGTCGGTCACAATCCGCTGCACGATGGGCTCCGGAAGCGAGTACAGCACCGACAGATGGCGCACGGGAAACAGTGCCTTGTCAGGATACTGGATCGTGCCCCCGTCGCGCGCGCGTATGAGGTTTCTCAGTGTGCCGTTGACCAGCTTCGAAAACCCATCATATCCGGTGCTTTTCACCTGCTTGACCGCCTCGTCCACGGCTGCGTGGTCCGGCACACGGTCCATCAGCAGCAACTGCGACGCGGCAATGTGAAGGATGTCCTCCACCTCGGGTCCCGGCATGCGGCTGACGAACTGAGATAAAATATAGCTGAGCTTCAGCCGGTTTTCGAGCGCCGCGTGAAAGATGCTCGCGGCAAGCCGACGGTCTTCGGGGCTGAGGTGCCGCGCATTGTCCAGGCGCTTGCCCAGGGCAAGCTGGCTGTACGCGCCATTTCGCACAACGTCGGCCAAGGCCAACAGGGCGACCTTGCGCGCGTCCGGGAGGTCCGGCCGCTTGGGGAGCGCGGGCTTGCCGTGGGTTAAGCGCGGCGCAGCCGGTTTCCCGCTGTGTTGTGCGCCGGGTTTGCCGCCAAGGCCGGGCTTGCGCGGTCCTGTTTTTACATATGGCGGGGGCTTGCCTCCGCCGCCTCTGCGCTTGTTATCCATCGTTGAACACCGTCCCCACAGGAATCTGTTTTCCCATCAGGTACATCTTCGCGGGCATGCGCTTGCTGCCCGGGGCCTGGATTTCGACCAGCTCCACGCACCCATCGCCGCAGCGCACAAACAGCCCAGCCTTGGCGCTGGAGGCGACGACTTCGCCCGGTTTTCCGGGTGCGTCACAGGCAACCGGCTTCGCGGACAGCACCTTCAGCACACCGCCGTCCGGCATCAGTGCAAACGCGCCCGGCCAAGGCGTCACACCGCGCACATGGTTCACAATCGTCCGCGCATCCCGGAAAAAGTCGATCCGGCCCAGCTCCTTTTTCATCATCGGTTGGTGGCTCATTTGGGACTCGTCCTGCTTTACCGGCTGAACTGTACCGTCCAGCAAGCCGTCCAGCGTCCTGATGAGCACCCGCGCACCCACATGCGACAGCCGCTCGGTCAGCTCGCCCGCCGTCTCGTCATGCCCGATGCCGACCGATTCGCTTAGCAACATATCTCCGGTATCGATCCCGGCGTCCGTGAGCATCGTCGTGACTCCGGACTCGGTCTCGCCCATCATGATGCACCAGTTGATCGGAGCAGCGCCACGATACCTGGGCAGCAGCGACGCGTGCACATTCACCGTCCCCATCTTTGGTATGTCCAGCAGCGCCTGGGGCAGGATCTGCCCAAACGCCGCCGTGACGATCAGGTCCGGGGCCAGCGCGCGCATCGCCGCCATGCCGTCGGGCCGCCGCACGCGCTCAAACTGGAAAACGGGAATGCCATGCGCTTCAGCATACTGTTTCACGGGACAGGCCTGTAGTTTGTGTCCGCGCCCCGAGGGCCGGTCCGGCTGGGTAAACGCGGCGATGACCGGATAGCCGCCTTCGAAAAGCGCGGCCAGGGACGGCACGGCAAAGTCCGGTGTGCCCATGAAGGCGATGCGCGGTTTATTCGTCATCGTTGTCCCCCTCATGCAGGTATTGGTCAGTCACGTCCTCGATCATCTTGTCCACATATAAAATGCCGTCCAGATGGTCCAACTCGTGGCTGGTGACGATGGCAAAAAAATCCTCGCCATCCATCTCGAAGTGGTTGCCGTCGCGGTCCTGCGCACGCACCCGCATCTTCTGAGGCCGTTGCACGGTCATGCGCTTTCCGGGGATGGACAGGCAGCCCTCGGGATTCACTTGCTCACCTTCGCACGCAAGGATCTCCGGGTTGATCAACTCCAGCACACCGTCGCCGTCGCCGGTGTCGATCACCACGGCGCGGCGCAGTATGCCCACTTGCGGCGCGGCAAGACCCGCTCCGTCCGCCTCGTACATGGTCTCTGCCATGTCGTCCAGCAGCTGATGCAGCCGCGCGTCGAATTTCTCCACGGGCCTGCACTTTTTGCGCAGCGCCTCGTCGCCCATGATCAGTATTTTGCGAACCGCCATTGATCCTAAGCCTCCTACAGAAAGTTCGTCGGATTGACCTCAAGCTCCACACTGGCCAAATCCGACCCTGCCCGCGCGAGCTGTTCCATGTAGTCCATCACCTGATCCGTGGCGCCCTTGGCGTACATCTTGATGAACACCATGTACCGCGACTCACCCTTGATCCGCTTGAGCGGCGCCTCCAGCGCGCGGACCTGCACCACGTCGCCCATCAGGTGCTCTGCTTCGAGATAACCGCGCAAAGTCGTTTCCAAACGCGCGGCTTCCGCCCGGGCGTCCGGCTCTGCACCCGATTTGACCAGCAGCCGCGCGATCAGTGTATAGGGCGGATACAGCCCGCGCCGCCGGTTGCGCGCCTCCTGATGATAAAACGCGCGGTAGTCCTGCTTGGCTGCGAGCTGAATGGCGAAGTGATCCGGATCGTAGGTTTGCACCACGACCCTGCCCGGCGCGTCCGCGCGACCCGCGCGCCCGGCCACCTGGGTGACCAGCTGGAACGTGCGCTCCACGCTGCGGTAATCGGGCAGGTTCAGCGTCATGTCGGCCGCGACGACCCCGACCAGCGTCACATTGGGAAAATCCAGGCCCTTGGCGATCATCTGGGTGCCGATCAGGATCTGCGCCTCGCCCCGCCGGAAAGCGGACAAGATTTCCTCGTGCTTGTCCTTGCCGCGCGTGGTGTCCATGTCCATGCGCAGCACGGCCGCGTCCGGGAACAGCTTGTGCACCTCTTCTTCGACCTTCTGTGTGCCTGCGCCGAAGTACTTGATGAACGGACTGCCGCACTGAGGGCACTTCTGCGGCGGCTTTCTGACCGCGTCGCAGTAGTGGCACCTGAGCAGGTCCTCGTGCTGGTGATAGGTCAGCGCCACATCGCAATCGTCGCATCGCTCCACATGTCCGCAGGCACGGCAGCTCACAAACGTGGAATGCCCGCGCCGGTTCAGAAACAGCATCGCCTGGTGTCCGTCGTTGAGGCAACCGCGAAGCGCTGCCTGCAGCGCGGCGCTGAACATCGACTTGTTGCCGCGCAACAACTCCCGGCGCATGTCCACAACCTCGACTTCGGGCAGTGCGCGGCCCAACACGCGCTCGTTCAATTCCAGCAAAGCCAGTTTGTTGTCGGGCCTCACGCCCGGCGTGGTCTTCATGTAGGTCGGGATCGACGGCGTCGCGCTGCCGAGGATCAGAACGCCCTGCGCCTGTTCCGCCCGGAATTGCGCGATCTCCCGCGCGTCATAGCAGGGCCTGCGGTCGGACTTGTACGTGTGTTCATGCTCCTCATCGACGATGATCAGCCCCAGGTTTTCCAGCGGCGCAAACACGCAGGACCGCGCCCCGATGGCGACCCTGGCATCGCCCAACCGGAGTCTGCGCCACTCGTCGTAACGCTCGCCCGGGCTGAGCCTTGAGTGCAACACCGCCGCGTCGCCACCGAACCTCGCCCGGAACCAGTCCACCATCTGAGGCGTCAGCGCGATCTCAGGCACCAGCACGATGGCCGTCTTGCCCAGGCTCAGCGCGTGGCGGATGGCGCCGATGTAGACCTCGGTCTTGCCCGATCCGGTCACGCCATGGAGCAGAAACCGACTGCCGCCGCTGTCCAGCGCACAGATGATGGCATTCACGGCCGTCTGCTGCGCTTCTGTCAGGACGGGGTCGGTCATGCGCCGCGCGTCGATGGCCTTGTAAGGTGTGCGGAGGGTTTCTGCCTCCTCGTACGCGACGATGCTTTGCTTTTCCAGCTGGTTCAGCGCGGCGCTGCTCCCAAGCGCGGACGTGGGGAGCGGCCCGGTTCGAAGCCTGCGAATGATTTCTTGCTGTTTCGGCGCGCGGTTTCGTTGGGCGATGGCCGCATCGACTTCATCCTCCGCGATCATCAACCGCGCCATGCGAACGGTCTTTTCCCTCACGCGTTCGCCCCGGCGCTGGGCGGGGATCATCTGGCGCAGCGCCTCGCTGAGGGTGATGTGGTAGCGGCCCTTCATCCACCGCGCCAGCTCGATCAGCTCCGGCAAGATGGCTGCATAGGGCTCAATGGCGCGGATGACAGAACGGACCTTTGCCGGATCCATCTCCACCCGGTCGCGGAAGCCCAGCACGTAGCCTTCGAGCTTTCGGGGACCGAAGGGCACCAACACGCGCTGGCCCACCTGTAGGGTGAGCTCGTCGGGAATGGCGTAACTGAACAATCTGTCCAGCGCCTCCGCCGAAATGTCCACGATCACGTCGCAGTAGCGCATCGATGCCTCCGTTTTTCATTCGTATCGAGGGTGAGGCGTGCGTCCGCCGCCTACTGCCCGTTCATCGCCTGCGCAACCCAGTCCAGGATGACCTCCGCGACTTCGCGCTTTGACATCATTGGCAGCGCTACGCGCCCGTCCCGTCCGATGAGGGTCACCACATTCGTGTCGCGCGCAAACCCGGCGCCGGGCGCGGTCACGTCATTGGCGACAACGAAATCGGCGTTTTTTCTGTCCAGCTTGCCCCTCGCGTTGTCCTCCACGTCATGGGTCTCCGCGGCAAAGACCACAAACACCTGCCCCGGTTTTTTCCGTTCGCCGATGGACTTGGCGATGTCCGGCGTGCGGCTGAGCGGGATGGACAGGTCGCCGTCCGCCTTTTTGATCTTGGTTGGCGAGAATGTCTGTGGCGTGTAATCCGCCGGCGCCGCAGCCTGGATCACACAGTCCATCCCGCCCGCCCGCGCGGTCACCGCCTCGAACAGGTCCTGCGTGGATGTGATGTTCACAACCTCCATGCCCTTGGGCGGATCCAGGTTCACCGGCCCAGACACCAGCACGACATCCGCGCCCCGGTCCCTGGCGGCCTCTGCGATGGCATAGCCCATCTTGCCTGTGGAGCGGTTGGACAGAAACCGGACCGGGTCCAGCATCTCCCGCGTGGGTCCGGCGGTCACGAGCACCCTTTTCCCTTCCAGGTCGCGCACGGGGCACAGGATCTCGCTTGCCGCCTGAACGATCGCGGCGGGTTCCGACATCCTACCGATGTCCTCATCGCCGCAGGCCAGCAGGCCCGTCTCCGGTCCGACAAACCGGACGCCGCGATCCCGCAGCACGGCCAGGTTCGCCTGGTGCGCGGCGCTTCTGTACATCTCTGCGTTCATGGCGGGGGCCATCAGGACGCATGCCTTGGCCGCCATCAGCGTCGTGGACAGCAGGTCGTCCGCAATGCCGCAGGCAACCTTTCCGATGAGGTTGGCGGTGGCGGGCGCAACGACGACCAGGTCCGCGTAGCGCTGCAGTGAGATGTGCTCGATTTCCCAAGCTTTCTCAAATTGCGACACATAGACCTGGTTTCCGCTGAGCGTTTCGAACGTCAGCGGCGCGACAAATTCAGTGGCGTTTTGCGTCATCACCACGCGCACGTCGGCATGTTGCTTCTTCAGCCGGCTGACAATTTCGGCGGCCTTATAAGCGGCAATGCCGCCCGACACGCCCAATACGATGCGCTTGCCGGACAGCATGTTTACTTCTCCTCGCCTTCGCGCTCGTAGGTGATCAGGTCCCTGTTGATTTCCTCAATGGCGATGGCCAGCGGCTTGACTTCCTTGGTGTCCAGCAGCGGCGTCGCGCCGCCGATGAGCTCCCTGGCGCGCTTGCTGGCTTCCACGGCGAGGGTGTAGCGGCAGTCCACCTTGTTCAAGAGTTCTCCGATGGGGGGTTCGATCATCATGGCGTTATACCTCCTGAAATTGTTGGTAGAGTTCATGGAGCAGGCTCACATGTTCGGCCCGCTCGGCGTGACTGGCATCGATGATGGCTTCGAGGCGGTCGATGGCCTCGTCCAGATCGTCATTCACGATCAAGTATGGATAGCTCTCAGCCTCGAGCAGCTCGGTTTGGGCCGTCTTGAGTCGGATGGCGATCTGCGCTTCCGTCTCTGTGCCCCGGCTGCGCAGACGCTGCACCAACACGTCCTTGGACGGTGGGATGACGAAGACGGGCTTGATATCCACCAGGTTCTTGGCCTTGACTTGCTTGGCGCCCTGCACGTCGATCTCGAGGATCACGTCCTGCCCATGGCTCAGCATTTCCATCACAAATCCGCGCGGTGTGCCGTACTGCTTGCCGTGCACGCCCGCATGTTCCAGTAACTCGTCGCTCAAGATCATCTCGTTGAACTTTTCGTCCGAGACGAAAAAATAGTGTACGCCATCGATCTCGCCGGGGCGCATGGCGCGGGTGGTGCAGGACACACTGAGCTTGATGTCCGGCCTGCGTTCGCACAGCTTGGCGCAAATGGTGCCCTTTCCGGCGGCAGTGGGGCCGGAAACCACGAACAGATTGCCCTTCTTGGTCATGTCGCATAACCCTCCAGTAACAGTGAGTATGGGTAACCTGACGCTTTCTATACCGATCGGAACCAATGCGACCCAGAAAGTAAACAGTTTGGGCGGATTGGTCTTTACTCGATGTTTTGCACTTGCTCCCGCATCTTTTCGATCTCCGCCTTTGCAGAAACCACCATCTGCGTGATGGGGATGTCCTGCGATTTGGAGGAGATGGTGTTCACTTCTCGGTTCAGCTCCTGCACGATGAAGTCCAGCTTCCGACCCACGGCCTCTTTGCAGGACAGCATCTCGCGCAGTTGAGTGAAGTGGCTTCGGAGGCGCACCGTCTCCTCGGAGATGGCGCTTCGGTCCGCCATGATGGCGATCTCCTGGGCCATGCGCTGCTCGTCGATGTTCTGAGCAATGAGTTCCTGGACGCGGGCCTTGAGCCGCTCCGCATATTCCGCGATGGTGGCGGGATAGCGCTCTTCAATCCGGCCCGTCAGATCCTCAAGCGCCGCCACGCGGCTGAGCAGGTCCTTTTTCAGCTCCCTGCCCTCGCGCGCGCGCATGTCGCTCAGGTCCGACAGCGCCGCGGCCAGCGCGTCTTTCATCAGCTGTTTCAGCGCGTCCAGGTCCTCGTCCTGCTCCGTGAGCGTAAGCACGTCAGAGAGCCGCGCCAGACCCATCAGCGAGCAGTCGTCCTTGCAGGGAACTGCGCGATGGATCTCATCCAGCGCGCGCCGGTAGGCTGACAGCAGCCCCAGGTCAACCGTCACTTGCTTGGCGTCATCGCGCAGGTTCTTGTATGTGGCAAACACATCCACATGACCACGGACAACTTTTTTCGATATCTGCTTTCTCATATCCTCTTCGAGGAAGGAAAAGCTGCGCGGCATGCGGAAGTTCAGGTCCAGAAAGCGGTGGTTCACGCTCTTGAGTTCGATGGTGAGTTGCCTGCCGCCCTGGTCCGCCGTCGCGCGGCCGTATCCCGTCATGCTGTTCATCTCTATAACCTCCCGTCGATCCTATCATTATAGCAGATAATTGTGGAGGATGGGGTTAAGATTATTCTAAATACTGAGGAAGCGGAAGCGGGCGCACGCGCCGTCAGGTCTCCAGCATCGCCCGGAACTCCGCTTCACCAATCACCTTTACACCCAGTTTCCGCGCCTTTTCCAGCTTGCTCCCGGCTGCCTCGCCCGCCACGACCAGCGATGTGTGCTTCGATACGCTGCCTGCCGCCTTGCCGCCGGCGCGTTGGACGGCTTGTTCGGCCTCGCTCCGCGTAAAATGGGACAGCGATCCGGTGACCACCACCGTCATCCCCTCAAAAGCGCCGCCCGATTCGCGCGTCTTCCACTGAGGCGCGATGCCCGCATCCAGCAGCGCCCGTAGCTGTTCAAGATTTGGAGCGGCATCGAAAAAGTCCGTGATCGACTGCCCCACCACGAGTCCCACATCGGGGATCGTGATCAGCTCGTCCAGCCGCGCCTCGCAGAGCGCCTGAACGGATCCATACCGGTCAGCCAGCACGTAGGCGGTCTTTCGGCCCACGTTCGGGATGCCAAGCGCATACACGAACGCGTCCAGCGCGCAGTCTTTGCTTTTCTGCAGCGCCGCGATCAGGTTCCGCGCCTTCTTCTCGCCGAACCGGTACAGCGAACTAAGCGCCTCCACCGTCAGCCCGTAGAGTTGCGCGGGCTCCGATACTTGCAGCTCGTCATACAACTGCGCGGCGGTCTTTTCGGAGAACGTATCAATGTCCATGGCGTCCCGGCTGGCAAAGTGGCTGAGGCGCGCCACGATCTGCGGTTTGCAGCCGTCCTTGTTCGTGCAAAACAGATGCGCGCCGCGCGCCTCCAACAGTGCGCCGCAGGCGGGACAGACGGTCGGCTTCTCGATCTCGCGCTCGCCCACAACATGTTCTTCCACCCGGCCCATGATCTCCGGAATCACCTCGTTGGAGCGCCGTATCCACACCTTCGCTCCGATCTTGACGCGCTTTCTTTGGATGTCGCCCCAGTTGTTCAGCGTGGCCCGGGACACGGTTGCGCCTGCCACCTCCACGGGACTGAGGTGGGCAAGCGGCGTCAGCTTGCCCGTTCTGCCCGGCTCCCACACGACATCCACTAATGTGGAGGTCACTTCCTCGGCCTCGAATTTATACGCCACCGCCCAGCGCGGAAACTTCTCTGTATACCCAAGCGCCAGGCGCGTCTGTAAATCGCGAATGCTCAGCACCGCGCCGTCGATCAAGTAGTCGAGGCTGCCGCGCGCCTCCTCGATGGCGTGCACGGCGTCGATGGCCTGATCCAGGGTCGCGCACTCGATCTCACAATCGGACAGCTTGAACCCGTTTTCCGCCATGAACGCAACCATCTCGGATTGGTCTTGAAAGGCGCGGCCTTCGATATAGCCCACATCATAGAAAAACACGCTCAGCCGCCTGGACCGCGTCACGGCGGGATCCAGGTTTCGTAGCGCGCCTGCGGCGGCGTTGCGCGGGTTCTTCAGCGGCTCGGCGGCGGTTTGGTTGTACTGCTCAAAAACACTGAGCCGCATGATGGCCTCGCCATGAATCTCGAACCGACCCTGAAAGGGCACCTTCAGCGGCACGTCCCGGATGGTCATGGCCTGAGCCAGGATGCCCTCTCCCACCGCGCCGTTTCCGCGCGTGGCG
>JAVBTW010000282.1:0-6206 GCA_031555975.1 Eubacteriales bacterium | reverse complement strand
GGTGCACATGCCGGACGACACCATGCGTATACTGATCGAAGGCCAAAGCCGCGCGCTGCTGCTGGACATCCTAGAGCAGGGCAGCTTTCAACTGGGACTGGTCAAGTCCTTTGAATCCCTGGTGAGGGACGACGATCTGTCGGTCATGGCACACCTTCGGGTGATGAAACGGCTGGCGCGGTCGTTCATGAAACAGCGCGGCATCACGAACACCGAGCTGATTCAGGCCGTGGACGGCAGCGAGGACGCGGACCTGTTGTGTGACGCGCTGGCGCAGCACCTGCTGACTTCACTGAAAGACAAGCAGGAGATCCTGGAATCCCGCGACGTGATGGAGCGCATGCAGTCCATCTGCCGCATCCTGTCGCGCGAAGTGCAACTGACGCAGCTGGAAAACAGCATCCATGACAAAGTTTCAGAGCAGATGGACAAGCATCAAAAGGAATACTATCTGCACGAACAAATCAAGATCATCCAGAAGGAATTGGGCGACGAGGATCAACAGGAGCGGGACCAGCTTCAGGCCCGGCTGGACGAATCGGAAATGAACGACACGGCGCGGGCAAAGGCGCAACAGGAACTGAAGAGGCTGTCGCGGATCGCGCCGGGCTCGCCGGAGGGGGGCGTATCGAGGAACTACCTCGAAGCGTTACTGGACATGCCCTGGGACATGCCGGTCCCCAAAAAGCTGGACATCGGAAAGGCGCGCAAACTGCTGGACCACGACCATGAGGGCCTTGCCAAAGTGAAACAGCGGATCGTGGAATACTTGGCGGTGTCCGGGCTCAGGGGCGATTTGCAGGGTCCCATCCTGTGCTTGGTCGGCCCACCCGGCGTGGGCAAGACGTCCATCGCAAAGAGCGTGGCGCGGGCACTCGGCAGGCCATTTGTTCGGATTTCGCTGGGCGGCATGCGCGATGAGGCGGAGATTCGAGGGCACAGGCGCACCTACATCGGCGCGATCCCGGGCCGCATCATCGCAGGGATCAAGCAGGCGGGCGCGCGAAACCCGGTCTTCCTGCTGGACGAGATCGACAAAATGGGCGGTGATTTCCGGGGCGACCCGGCGTCAGCGCTGCTGGAGGCGCTGGACCCGGCGCAGAACGCCACGTTCACGGACCACTATCTGGAGGCGCCGTTTGATCTGTCCCAAGTGCTGTTCATCACGACCGCGAATGGCACGGAGGGCATCCCCGCGCCGCTTCTGGACCGCATGGAGCTGATCCGGCTCCCAGGCTACACGGCACAGGAAAAGGCCGCCATCGCGAAAAAGCACCTGTGGCCCAGGCAGGTGGAACAGAACGGACTGAAAGGCTCGGGCGTAAAGATCACGAAACCGGCGATCGACGAGGTGATCGAAGGCTATACGCGCGAGGCCGGTGTGCGTCAACTGGAGCGAGAGCTGTCCGCGGTGGCGCGCAAGGCGGCCATCCAATGGATGGAAAACGGAGTGCCGATCAAGGTGGACGCGAAGGACGTGGAGGGTTATTTGGGCCCTCGCAGGTTCACCCGGGACGCCCTGTCAAAGCAGCCGGAGGCGGGCCAGGTGAACGGCCTCGCGTGGACGAGCGTGGGCGGCGAAACGCTGACGGTGGAGGCGGTCTGTCTGCCGGGCACGGGCAAGGTTGACTTGACGGGGCAACTGGGCGATGTCATGCAAGAGAGTGCGCGTGCGGCGCTGAGTTATATCAGAAGCCAGGCGGACCAGCTTTCGATCGCGCCGGACTTCTACAAGACGTGCGACTTGCACATTCACGTGCCGGAAGGCGCGACGCCGAAAGACGGGCCAAGCGCGGGCGTCGCGCTGGCTTGTGCGATGGTCAGCGCGATCACAAAGCGGCCCGCGCGCCAGGATGTGGCGATGACGGGCGAGATCACGCTGCGCGGCAGGGTGTTGCCGATTGGCGGCGTCAAGGAAAAACTGCTTGCCGCACACCGGATGGGGATCAAGGAAGTGCTGTTGCCGGTCGAAAACGAGAAGGATCTGGCGGAACTGCCGCCGGATGTGCGCAAGCAACTGAAAGTACAGCTGATTGGCAGGGTCGAACAGGCGATCGGCACAGTGCTCAACTAGGTAAGCGCTGATCAATTCGGTTACTGGCAAGGCGCTTTCCCGAAGGAGTACCGGTGGTATTTCGGGGGGAAGCAACACGGCCAGACGCAAAAAGACGTGAAAGACGGGCGTTGAGCGGTAGTGCCAACGCGCCCTAGCAACATGGAGGTACCCCATGCAGATCAAATCGGCGCGCTTTATCACGTCGCTTGCCCGGCTTCAGCCCTTTACCGGCCAAGGATTGCCGCAGATCGCCGCCTGCGGTAAGTCCAATGTCGGCAAATCCTCGCTCATCAACCGGCTTGGACACAACAAAAAGCTGGCTCGCACCAGCGCTGAACCCGGGAAAACCCGGCTCATCAACATCTATGATTTCGACGGGCTGTTCCATTTCGTGGACCTGCCCGGGTATGGCTTCGCCAAGGCCCCGAAGGACGAAAAGGAAAAATGGGCTCAGATGATCGAAGGCTATCTGGCAGGCTCTCAGGATCTGAAAAACGTGTTGCAGCTGGTCGATATCCGCCACGCGCCGACCCAGGACGACATCATGATGGTCAACTATCTGCGCCATTATGGCATTCCCTTTGTCGTGCTCGCCACCAAGGCCGACAAGCTGTCCCGCGCGCAGCAGTCGCGCTCCGTGCCCGTCATCTGCCGCGCGCTCGCGGTGCAGCCTTGGGAGGTCATTCCGTTTTCCGCGGAGGATGGCCAGGGCCTCGAAGCGCTGCTGGGGCGGCTGGAGACCTGGCTCGCGCCCGCTACCGAAACCAGCGAATGAGCAGCTCGTCCTCCGGCGCCTGACGCAGGAACTCCGCCTCGCCAAGGCTATCCAGACGCATGGAAACGGTCCTGCCGTCGGCCACGATGATGTGGTCCAACAGGATCAGGCCCAGCCCCTCAAACGCCTGCAGCAGTGAGCGCGTGGCCTGCACATCCGCGTACGACGCGTAGGCCGTGCCCGAAGGATGGTTATGGCACAGCACCAGATACCGCGCGGCGCAACACAGCGCGCGCTCCAGAATCGAGCGCGGATAAAACGGCGTCTCGTCCAGTGTGCCGTCGGTCACAGGCCCGAAAAACCGCAGCGCACCGCACTCGTCCAGGCACAACAGCTGCATCCGCTCGTGATGCAGCCCGATGCAGCGGGCCTGAAGCAATTGCGCGCAGCCCGCATACCGCGTCAGGTCGCAACCCGGCGCGGTCGCCCGTTCCGTCATCTCGTACCGCGCAAGTTGGGGCAGCATCGCCAACAACAGCGCGGTGTTTTCATTCAATCCATCGCGGTGCCGCAACTCCGACGGGTGCGCCTCCAGGCATGGCGCCAACGAACCGCACCGTTCCGCCATCCGGCGGGCGATGGCCCGCGCGTCCATCCGGGGCGACACGCGAAACAACAGCTCCGTCAGCATCGCCTCGGCGTTCCGATGCCGCACCGGCTTGTTCATGCAGAGACCTCGCGCAGCCAAGAACCAATGTGGGCGATGACTTGCTCCGGCGATTCCAGCTTTTCGTCCAGATAATACCCGTCCTGCGCCTCATCATACGCCAATGTGAACGCAGCAGCCACGTCCAGCCCGCCCTTCGCGGGATAAAGCTCCAGCGTGACCGGCGGGTCGAGGTCATAAAGATCGACGGTATAGCCACCGTCCGCCAATGGCTCTGCGTCCTCGCATGTGGCGAGGTGGAAAAAGATTTTGTTTGCCTCAGGCATGGTGATGAGCATCGTTCGTGTGCCCCCTTCGCATGTGGCCGTCCCGGATTTCACCCTCCTATCATACCGCAAAGCCCTCCGTTTGACAAGCGCGCCTTTCCCCTCGTATAATAAAGCCGAGGGGTGATGATCGCATGTCTGATGAGTTGATGAAACAGGCGCGGCTGGCGCGGTCCGCGGCGATGAAACTGATGACGGTCTCCGCAGACGTGAAGGACAACGCGCTGCGGGCGATGTCCGACGCGCTGGACGGCAAGCGCGAACAGATCCTGGCAGCCAACCGAGAGGACATCCATGCCGCCCGAACCGCGGGCATGGCCGAATCCTTCATCGAGCGGCTGACCCTGTCCGATGCGCGCATCGACGAAATGCGGAGCGGGCTGCAATCGGTGGCAAACCTGCCGGACCCTGTGGGTGAAATCGTGGAGGAATGGGATGTGCCCAGCGGACTGCACATCAAAAAACGGCGCGCGCCGCTGGGTGTGATCGCGATCATCTATGAATCGCGGCCCAATGTCACCGTGGATGCCGCTGCACTGTGTCTGAAGTCGGGCAACGCCTGCATTTTGCGAGGCGGCAGCGACGCCATCAGATCAAACGCCGCGCTGATGGACGCGCTGGAAAACGCGGCTAAGCGTGCAGGACTGCCCGACGGCTGCGTGTCGCTGGTGCGGGACACGAGCCGCGAAGTGGCCCAAGCACTGATGCGGCTGAACGGCTATGTGGACGTGCTGATTCCGCGCGGCGGCAAGGGCTTGATTGACTCGGTGGTGAAGCAGGCCACCGTGCCCGTGATCCAAACCGGCGATGGCATCTGCCACATCTATGTGGACGACCCCTGCGACCTTGCGATGGCTCAGAAAATCGCCATCAGCGCCAAGGTCAGCCGCCCCAGCACATGCAACGCCGCGGAAACGCTGCTGGTGCACAAGGACGTGGCAGGCGCGTTCCTGCCCAAATGCTGCCAGGCGCTGCGAGATCAGGGCGTAGAGCTGCGCTGTGACGCGCGGGCTCGGGCCATCGTGCCCTGGGCAAAGCTGGCCTCCGCTGCGGATTTTTTGACCGAGTTCAACGCGCTGATCTACGCCGTGGGCATCGTGGACTCGCTGACCGACGCCATCGGGTTCATCAACACACACAACACCAAGCACTCGGAGGCGATCGTGACCAGCGATCCGTTGCGGGCCAGGCGGTTTCAGGCGGAAGTGGACGCGGCCGCCGTGTATGTGAACGCCAGCACCAGGTTCACCGACGGCGGCGAGTTCGGGTTCGGCGCAGAGATCGGCATCAGCAACCAAAAACTGCATGCGCGCGGCCCGATGGGGCTGAGGGAACTGACGACGTGCAAATATGAGATCGACGGAACGGGGCAGGTGCGATGATGACCTCACATCCGGACCCGCATACCGCCACCCGCACGGCCCCACCCTGCCTCGATTGTCCGCGCAGATGCGGCGCCGACCGCGTCCACACCCTCGGCTATTGCAACATGCCGCGCTCTCCCGTCGTCGCCCGCGCCGCGCTGCACTTCGACGAGGAGCCCGTGCTCTCCGGCACGCGCGGGTCCGGCACCGTGTTCTTTTCCGGCTGCTCACTCCGCTGTGTGTACTGCCAAAATGAGCCGATCAGCCACGGAGGCTATGGCAAGGATATCGGCGTCTCTGGCCTTGTCGCCGCCTATCATCGCCTGATCGGCCAGGACGCACACAACATCAACCTCGTCAACCCCACCCACTTTCTTTCGGCCATACTCGAATCGCTGAAAGAACCGCTCCCAGTGCCCGTGGTTTGGAACTCAGGCGGGTATGAGCGGGCTGCATCCATCGAGCGGCTCGAAGGCAAAGTGACGGTTTTTCTGCCGGACCTGAAGTATGTAGACGGCGCGCCCGCGTTCCGCTATAGCGGCGCTGTGGACTATTTCCGCCACGCATCCAAGGCGATTTTGGAGATGCACCGGCAACAGCCGGAGGTCGTGATCGGCCAGGACGGCACCATGCAGCGCGGCGTGATGGTGCGCCACCTGATTCTGCCCGGGCAGGCGGAGGCGTCGATGCGCGCGTTGGACTGGATCAAAGAACACCTGCCCGGCGCATGGGTCAGCCTGATGGCACAATACACGCCCATGGGCAGGGCGTCCGATTACCCGGAGATCGACCGGCGTCTTTCAGAGGCTGAATATGAGCGGGTGGCCGAGCACCTGATGGAGATCGGACTGGAGGACGGATTCGTGCAGGAACTGGGCAGCGCGGATGAGCGGTACACGCCGTCGTTTGATTTGACGGGTGTTTGATTTGGAGTGGGGTGAATCCCAAGACTCCGCCTCACCCTCGCGGGGGAGCGCCAGGGCCCGCACAGAAAATGCCCGGAAACAGCAGAGCTGAAGAGGGGGGAGGGGGGGGCCGGGGGGGGGGATTGGGCGGGGGGGGGGTGTGGGGAGCGGGG
>JAVBTW010000098.1:0-3894 GCA_031555975.1 Eubacteriales bacterium | reverse complement strand
CGTGCATTCTATCAGAATTCGGGATATTGATCAAGTAAAATTTAATTTTATTCAATCAGTGCTTTCCGCAGTTCCCGGATGGCAGGAGTCAATCGGCGCGACTTCCTTGCATCGCGCCGCAAATTGTGCGATAATACGGGTATCCCGTCCAGGCGCGGAGCGACCATTTGGCGCCTTGGCAAGACATCGCGAGGTGCAATTTGATCCTAATATCGGCGGAAAAAATCAGCAAGAGCTATCCGGACAAGGTGCTTTTGCAGGACGCGTCGCTCTATGTGGGCGATGCGGATAAAATCGGTATCATCGGCGTCAATGGCGCGGGCAAGACCACACTGCTCAACTTGCTCGCAGGACTTACGCCGCCAGACAAGGGCACGATCAGCAAATCGTCCGGCGCGCGCATCGCCTATTTGGCGCAGAATCCCGTGTTCGACAAGGGCCTGTCGATGCTCTCGATCGTGCTGCAGCACGCGGATGCTGACGGCCAGTTGGGCCTTGAATACGAAGCCAAAACCATACTGACCCGGCTGGGGTTTTCGGACTTTGACTTGGACGTCCATGCGATGTCGGAGGGCGAGAAAAAGCGCGTTGCCATCGCCCGCGCGTTGATGAGTCCCTGCGAACTGCTGATCCTGGACGAGCCGACCAACCACTTGGACGGCCACATGGTGCGCTGGCTCGAAGGTCATCTGGCGCGCTATCGAGGGGCGCTCATCATGGTGACGCATGATCGCTATTTTTTGGATCGCGTGACCAAAAGCATCGTTGAAATCGATGCAGGCGCGCTGTACACCTACGACGGCAACTATTCACGGTTTTTGGAACTCAAGGCGCAGCGCGAGGACATGGAACTCGCCACACAGCGCAAACAGCACAGCCTGTACCGGCGCGAGCTGGAATGGATGCAGCGCGGCGCGCAGGCCAGAACCACCAAGAGCAAGGCGCGCATCGAGCGCTTCGAGGCGCTGCAGGACGGGCTGTCCACATCGCCTGCCGCGCAGGCATTCGCCATGGATTCCGCTGCCTCCAGGCTCGGCAAAAAGACCATCGAGATCACAAGCATCTCCAAATCCTTTGGTGACCGCTGTATCGTCAAAGACTTTTCGCATGTGTTGCTTCGCGACGCGCGAATTGGGATCGTGGGCCGGAACGGTTGCGGCAAAACCACGCTGATGAAGATGATCGTGGGCGCGGTTGAGCCCGACTCAGGCAGCGTCGCGATGGGGGAAACGGTAAAAGTGGGCTATGTTTCGCAGGTGTGGGACGTGCCTCCGGCGGACATGCGCGTGATCGAATACATCAAGCAGGAAGCGTCCGAAATCACGACGAGCGAGGGCACGGTCTCCGCCTCAAAGATGCTAGAGCGGTTTCTGTTTCCCTCCAGCCAGCAATATCAGGCGGTCAATAAGCTGTCCGGCGGCGAAAAGCGGCGCTTGTTTTTGCTGCGCGTGCTGATGAGCGCGCCCAACATTTTGCTGCTGGACGAACCGACGAACGACCTGGACACCGCCACATTGACAGTGCTGGAGGAGTATCTGGAGGGCTTCAAAGGCGCGGTCATCGCCATCTCTCACGATCGGTATTTCCTCGACAAAGTTGTGGACACGATCCTGGCGTTCCAGGACCATGGCGAGGTTCGCCTATACGCGGGCAATTATTCGGATTATTTGGACAAGTGTGAGTCGGAAGCGGATAACGCGGACATCAAGTCCGAAAAACCGAAATCATCGGAACCCGTCCGACAGCCCAAGCAAAGCAAGCCCCGGTTCAGCTTCTCTGAGCAGCGAGAGTTCAACACCATCGATTCGGATCTTGCCGCGCTCGAAGATCAGTTGCGCCAACTGGAACGAAGCATCGACCAATCCGCCCGCGATTATGAGCAGCTGATTGTCCTGCTTGATGAAAAGGATAGGCTTTCCGCGGCACTTGAAATCAAGATGAACCGCTGGGTCTATTTGAACGAGCTGGCTGAGAGGATCAACGGAGACACGGGGATGTGATTGTGCGCGTGCGCGCCGGACGGCTACACCGAGGCGCCGGAGCGCTTGCTTGACGAGGAGGTGTACCTGTGCTCTCTCGTCGGCACGCGAATGACCAGCCGTTCGTCGGACGCAAAAGGGCTGTTGCACTCGCATTTCGCAAGAGCGACAGCCCCATTTCATGCGTTCTATTAGGGCATGTTGATCCTTGGTAAACGTTGAATAATACGGTTACTGGCTGGCGAGCTGATTTCTATCCAGGTGGACTTGCAGAAATCGAAGCTGTAGCAGCGCTACCGCGAGCGTTTCTGCAAGTTCGCCTGGGCGAAAAAGCAACCGTCAGACAGCGATCGAATTGGTCAGCGGTTACCTAGGTTTCTGGGTTGCTCATCAGCGTGGGCCTACCCAGCGTGGCGATGCTGGAGAGGTCCCAAACGGTGGTGGTATTCCAGCCCAGCGAGACGAGGGTGGCCGCCAAGTTGGCCGGATCCATAGACTGGCCGTCCAAGCCGTTGGGGTCCTCCTCGGGGATCACCGGTGAGCCACCGGATAGCAGCGTCATCGCCTGGTTGGCGAGGTTTTGGTTTAGCGTCGCGCCGCCGGTGAGCGTTCCGCACACGCGATGCACCACGCCGCCTGCGCTGCTGGCGACGGCGGACGTACCCAGCGCCACGCTGACGCTGAGGCTGGCCGCGCCGGCGGCGGTGGTCTCCAGATGCCCAACCAATCCGGCCACCTGTGTGGTGCCTTGGACATTGCCGGTGGCATAGCAGCGCGCGATCGGAGTGCCGCGCCCGTGGCCAAGCAGTGCGCCCACTTGGCTGTTGTTGGTTGCAATGACGCTGCCGATGGCGTAGCTGTCAATGATGGTGGTCGGAGTTTGGCACAGCCCCACCAATCCTCCGCTCTCGCTTTCAAAGTTTACATTGACAGCCCCGGTGGCGAAGCAGCGGTCGATCAAGGCATTGGCGCTGTTGCCGCCAAAGCCGCCTGTGCCATCCGTGCTGGTGGGGGCTGTGGCGGTGCTGGTTACATTGCCGCGCGCTTGGCACAGTATGAATTGCAGCGAGGGATTCGCCGGATCGGCAGGCACAGGCGCGTCGGTGTTGCCATGGAAGCCGCCCAGCCATCGCTGGCAGGTCACGTTCCCGGTGGCCCGACAACGCAAGTACTGCGTGCCGGAGGTGCGCCCCACGAATCCGCCGCATTCCTGCCCGCTGCTGGTCACCTCGGCGCTGGTCGAACAATCCCGAACGAACGCCACGGGCACGGAGGGCAGCCCGGCGCCCGCCACAGCGAGATGCCCGGCGATTCCACCAGCAACCCCGGCAGTGCCGGACGCATTGATGGCGGAGACTGTTGCGGCGGTGCAATGGCAGTTGTCAACGGTAATCGGCCCCGCGGCGACAAACATCTGCATGGCCCCGAACACGCCGCCCATGGACGCCACGCGACCAAACACGTCCGCACCGCAGGAGATGTTCAGGAATGACAGGTTGTTGCTGCGCGCCTCCACAGTGCCGAACGCGCCGCCAAGCCGGTTGTTGGCGTATAGGCTGCCCCCGCCCACCACCGCGTTGCCGATGGAGGTGGCCGCGGTCAGCGTCGAATAGCCGATCAGCCCTCCGTGATGCGCCGCGCCGCTGGCCGGGTTGGGCTGGTTTGACTGGATCTGCGACATTGTCAGGTTGGTGAACGTGGACGGACTGCTGCCGTTGAAACGCCCGATCATGCCGCCGCAGGCGGTGTCAAAGAACCGGAACGTGCCGTCCAGCACGGTCACACCGTCTAGCACACTCAACCCTGCGCTGACGAGCCCGATCACGCCGCCCTGGTTTTGATAGCCGGTGACCTCCACCGCGTCAATGGAGACATTGCGAACCACGGTGGATGCGCCTGCCTGGTTCAGCAGTCC
>JAVBTW010000048.1:0-5247 GCA_031555975.1 Eubacteriales bacterium | reverse complement strand
GCGATGGTGCTGGAGGACGCGGAGATCTATCTGGTGTCGGAGCTGGAGGATGCGTTGGTCAGGAGGATGTTCATGACGCCGTTCGAGTCGGCACAACAGGCGCTGGATGCGGCGATGAAGAAATTGGGCAGGGACGCCACGGTGATCTCCATGCCGTACGGCGGGAGCACGCTGCCGCGGGTGGGGACGTAGGGCGCGGAAACCTCCAATCAACATAACCGAGGTGAAACATCCATGAATCTCAAGGCATTTGCCACCAGGATCCGCATCGGAGCGGTGGAAGAATTCAAGGCTCGCGGGTTTGGACACGTCGGCGGCACTCTTTCGGTGTGCGAACTGCTGGCCGTGCTTTATGGCGAAGTGATGCGCGTAAAGCCGAGCGACCCGTCCTGGCCGGACCGCGACAAGCTGGTCTGCAGCAAGGGCCACGCAGGTCCGGCGGTGTATGCTGCGCTGGGTCTGATGGGCTATTTTCCCTACGAGGACATCAAGACGCTGAACCAGCCCGGCACGAACTTTCCCAGCCATTGCGACCGGAACAAGACGCCGGGCGTGGACATGACCACCGGCTCACTGGGCCAGGGCACATCTCAGGCCGTCGGCCTGGCGCTGGGCGACCGGCTCAAGGGCAGGGACAGCAAGACCTACCTGATCGTCGGCGACGGCGAGCTGAACGAGGGTCAAGTGTGGGAGGCCGCCATGTTCGCGGCCGCGAAGGGCCTCAGCAACATGATCTGGTTCATCGACTACAACAAAAGGCAGCTGGATGGGTATGTAGACGATGTGTTGCGGCCGTTCGAAATCCCACAAAAGTTTGAGGCGTTCGGGTTCCACACCCAGTGCGTTCAGGGCCAGGATGTGCACGCCATCCTCGCAGCCATTCGGATGTGCGAAGGAAAAAAAGGCCGTCCACACGCGATCATACTGGACGGCATCAAGGGATACGGCATCAAGGACGTGATGGACACCGAGGCCAACCACAGCATGAACGTCACGCCGGAGACCTGCGACAGATGGCTCGCGGAACTGCGCAACGAACTGGCCGCACAGGAAGGGGGCGAGCGCAAATGATGAAGATCGTCTATGACGGCACACAGGACCCCCGCGCGTTCAAGGACGTGCTGGGCAAGACCATCATCAACATGCTGGAGACGGACCCCGACACCATTTACCTCGATGCCGACCTGATGAGCTGCATCGGCACGGCCGGCTATGCCAAGACACATCCGGACCGCGCGATCCAGTGCGGCGTGGCGGAGGCGAACATGGTGGGCGTGGCCTGCGGACTGGCCGCGGCCGGGTTCAAGCCCATTGCCCACACATTCGGCACGTTCGCGTCCCGGCGCGTGTTTGACCAGGTATTCCTGTCCGGCGGTTATGCGGGCAACGACATCACCGTCATTGGCACAGATCCGGGCGTGTGCGCCGCGTTCAACGGCGGCACCCACATGCCGTTTGAGGACATGGCGCTCTACCGTGCGATGCCCGGCGCCACTGTGATTGACATCGCAGACACGGCGATGCTGGAGAGCGTGCTTTCACAAGTTGGGGACATCAAGGGCGTGAAGTACATCCGCGTGGGCCGCAAAAACGCCGCGAAGGTGTATGAAGAGGGCTCGCAATTGCCCATCGGCAGGGCGTTGACGCTGCGCGAGGGCAAGGATCTGACCCTCATCGCTTCGGGCATCATGGTCGGTGAAGCGATGTCTGCCGCCAAGACCCTCGAGGCCGAGGGCATTTTTGCCGCCGTGCTGGACATGTTCACGGTGAAGCCGCTGGACCGAGAAGCGCTGTTCAAGACCGCGAAAACAACCGGCGCCATCGTGACCTGTGAAAATCACAACAAGGTCGGCGGACTGTACGCTGCGGTGTGTGAGGCGCTCAGCGGTGAGCATCCGGTGCCGGTTGAATATGTGGCCGTGGACGACGAATACGGCGAAGTCGGGCCTCAGGATTATCTGCAGCGCCGGTTCGGACTGACAGCGGAACAGATCGTCAAAAAAGCGAAAAAGGCGTTTTCGCGGAAGTAGGCGCAAAAAGTGGGGTCCTCTGCGCGGTCGTCCGAGGCCGCGTCCTCAGGGGCGACCGCGCTTGGCCTTGGCGCCTCAGTGCGACAGGCCTTTGATGGCATGCTTGACATAGGTGGCGAAGTACAGCAGCACGGGGTGCCTCTTCACAAACGAGGCCTTGCTGCTGGGATTGAACGGAATCTCCAGCATGCGAGGGTCCAAGGCCTGGAACAGGTGCTCGTGCAGCTTTTTGTGGGTGCGCTCGCGGCGCGGAACGCGAACCCACATCAAAAGGATCTCTCGGCAATTGAACAGGTTCAGCTCGGGCAGCCCCATCAACGCGTACACATTCTGCACACGCGTCGCCCAGCGGCCACAGCGGCTCTCCCATGCGAACAGGTCGAAAATGGAGAGGCCGCCGGGCCGCTGTTTGGCGTCCTCCAGCCAGCGCGCCAGTTCTGGACCTGTGTATTGGCTGTAGTTGTGAAGCTTGCACTGAAAGTATCCCTTTGTGCCCAGAAAATCGGGCAGCGTCCCGCCCAGCGCACTTTTGCCGAGCTGGTCAATGATGTCGCCGCCCACCCGGATGCGGGGCTGAAAAAGGGCGTTATGCGTGGCGATGGTGTTCGCGCCTGCGGCATGTCCGAAAACCTGACGGAGCTGGCTCGTCAGCTCGTCTGAGGCGGCCACATCATCAATGATCTGGTAGGGAAAACCCAGCAGCGCGGCCAGCTCACGCGGGATGCGCACATCGTCTGACAGGTCGGTGAACTCGCTGTGCCTCGTGGTGTAGCAGCGGACGTCCACACAGCCGTCCAGCAGCAGCGCCAGCATCAGCCGGCTATCCCAACCGCCGGTCAGTGGGCACAGAAAATCGCCGTGCGCCCGATAGCCCTTGACGATATTGCGGCTGAGCGACAGGGTCTTTTCGGCGGCCTCCTGAGCGCTCAGTGACGCAAAGTCACCGCCGTCCGGATAAAACCGCACGGCCTTGCGCGCGCTTGCGTCAAGGTAGTGGTTGGGCAGCAGGTATTTGATCTGGTCATATCGCGTGGCGTCGCCGGGCATGGGCATGTTGCGCTCACAGCGCCGGGCGATGTCCTTGGCGGTTTCCGACTCGGACAGGTCGAACCTGCGCGCGATGGGCAATTCCAGCGACGAGAAGAGCACCGCGTCGCCGGTGTAATAGTAGACGGAAAACGCGGAGATGGCGTCAGTCAGCGCGTAGACATGCACTCCGTCCCAGCCGATGACGACAAACTTGCCCGCCAGCCGGTTTGATTCGGACACCAGCGCTGTGATGCCGTTGAACCGGGACAGCAGATGCTCGGCGATGTTCGATTCCTCGATCTCTCCATGCGCGTCCACACACACGCCCAGCACGGCGACGGCGCGGTCGTCTGTCTGCGCCAGCAAAAGCCGCGTGGCGCTGGTCAGGCTCAGGGTATGGGGACCCACCTTGACCTGTCGAGAAAGCTGTGGCGCGCCGCCAAACACGAAAGTGCACAGCGCGGTATCCGGAATGAGTTGCATAGGCGGTCCCCCAACTTCTCTGTATTCGGTGACAGAGAAATTGTAGCATGGTGTGCGTGTGGTTGTCAATGAAGGCGGACTGGGGAACAGGGCAGGCGCACGCATGTGGCTGCGCTTCCACCCGCGTCATCCTTCGCTACCGCTCAGGATGACAGCATTGGGATACATGTCAAGGAATTGCCATCAAAAACCGCCGCGAAGCGCACAGCGCCCGGCGAATCGGCGATGGACATTTTCGGCAAAACCCTCTATAATGAACGAAGTGAGGCCAGAACGGAGGGCACGATATGGGCATGGCGATCACGGGTAGGTATGACCGGGCGGCGCTCTGCAAAAGGACGCTTGCGGCTCCGAGATGGGTGCATTTTGGAGCGGGCAACCTGTTCCGCGCGCTGGTTGCCAAGGGAGCTGACCAGGCGATTGAGGCGGGGGCGATGGACACGGGCATCATCGCCTGCGCGGGTCGGGAAACGGTCGCGCATGGCTACCTGCACACCGGCTGCCTGTGTCCCTGCGTGACGCTGGGCGCGGACGGCTCGATGGACGTGCGGGTGATTGGCAGCGTGACACGGGCGCTGGCGATGGAGGACGAACAGGATTATCAGGCGCTACGGGCGGTGTTTGAGTCACCCAGTTTGCAACTGGCGTCGTTCACGATCACGGAAAAGGGCTACGCGGGCGGCGGACTGATGGATACAGTGGCCCTTCTGATGCGGGGCAGGCTAAGCGCGGGCGGCGCGCCGATCGCGCTGGTCAGCATGGACAACTGCGCGAAAAACGGCGATGTGCTCAAAGCGGCGCTGCGAAGGAGTGCGGAGGCGCGAAAGGACGAGGAATTGCTCGGCTATCTGAGCGATCCCGGCAGGGTCAGCTATCCCTGGACCATGGTGGACAAAATCACCCCCCAGCCGGACCCTCAAGTGGCAAAGATGCTGTCGGATCGGGGGATGACCGGCATGCTGATCCATGAAACGGCGCGCGGCGCGAAGATCGCGCCGTTTGTGAATGCGGAGCAGGCGGGATATCTGGTGATGGAGGACGATTTTCCGGGCGGCCGGCCGGACTTCGCTGCGTGTGGGTTTTTGGTGACGGACCGGGCCACCGTCTCTCTTGCTGAGCGCATGAAGGTGTGCGCCTGCCTGAACCCGCTGCACACGGCGCTGGCGGTGTTTGGGTGTCTGCTCGGATACACGCGGATCTGTGACGAGATGCGGGACACGGACCTGCTGCATCTGGTGCGGCGGTTGGGGTATGATGAGGGCCTGCCGGTGATCCAAGACCCGGGAATCATTGAGCCGAAAGCGTTTTTGGACGCGGTATTGGGCGAACGGTTCCCGAACCCGTTTGTGCCGGACTCGCCTCAGCGCATCGCGACAGACACATCACAAAAACTCAAGATCCGGTTTGGAGAAACGCTCAGGGCGCATGTGGAGCGGGGGAGCGCTTCGGAACTGCGCGCGCTGCCAATGGTGCTGGCGGGCTGGATACGCTATCTGACGGGCGTGGACGACGCGGGCGCTGCCTTTGATCGGAGCCCGGACCCGATGCTGGACGCGCTGCAGCCGATCGTCGCGCGGTTGACGGCGCGGGGCAGCAGCTTTGACGAGGCGGACCTGGAGCCGTTGCTCAGGGACGCACGGGTGTTTGGCGTGGACCTGATCGAGGCGGGCGTGGGTGCGCGGGTCGCCGGGTCCCTTCGGGCGAT
>JAVBTW010000112.1:0-21255 GCA_031555975.1 Eubacteriales bacterium | reverse complement strand
GATCATGCGCTCGAAAAACTGTCTGAGATCCGATTCGCGGCCGATACCCAGAACCTGCCGAGCGCGGTGTCTGCACTGTATGAGCACCGTGAAAAGCCTGAGGTTATGGTGTTTGGGGACGCGCTGTGTGCCGCGAAGCTGGAGGCGGCGGTGCCTCCGTTCACGGTCTTTTCCGTGCAGGATCAGGGCGACGCGTTTGCGCAACTCGCCAAGCGCGACATTGGCTGTGTGCTGCTCAAGTTGGTCGGCGCGCAGGACGCGGCCTTGGACCCGATGGCCACGCGCCTGTCTCTGGACGAGCCGGTCGGCGCTTTTACGGTTGCCGCGTTTGACCATGTGCCGATGGCCGCAAGCTCGCTTTCCGAGGGGCGCAACTTCTTCCGGGCGCTGCGAGAGCGCATGCCCGAACTGCCGGTGTACCTGCTTGATGACGACGGTTTTGTCATCGACACGGAACTGGAGAACGCGTTCGAGCGCGCCGGAGCGCGGGGCAAGCTGCGCGCTTCCGCGGACGCCGAGCTGCTCGTGGAGGAGCTATCGAAGATCGCAGGCCAGCTGCACCTGCAGAGCGCCGCGGCGACGCTGCATGCAGAGCACAGGGTGCTCTCATTTGACACCGCGCCCATGCTGTCGCGGGACCAGAAGAGGGCGACCATCCGCCTGCGGGAGTTTGCGCTGCGCCGCGCCGCGGACGCGGCCGACACCGCCATTGTGCTGGACGAAGTCGAGAAACCCAGCGTACGGTTGGCCGATGTCATCGGCGCGAGCGGCGCAAAAGACGAACTGGCATTCTTCCTCGACTACCTCAAAAACCCGAAGTCCTTCGCCGCAAAGGGGCTGAAGCCGCCCAAGGGTGTGCTGCTCTACGGCCCGCCCGGCACCGGCAAGACACTGTTGGCCAAGGCGCTGGCGGGTGAGAGCGACGTGGCCTTCATCCCCGCCGTCGCTTCGAGTTTTGTGACAAAGTGGCAGGGCAGCGGCCCAGAGGCGGTGCGCGAGCTGTTCAAGCGCGCCCGGCGCTACGCCCCGGCCATCGTGTTCATCGACGAGATTGACGCCATCGGCCGCGCGCGCGGCGGGTCGGGCAGCGCCCATGGCGAAGAGATGGCCCTCAACGCCTTGCTCACCGAAATGGATGGCTTTTCGGTTGACCCAAAGCGCCCGGTGTTCGTGCTGGCCGCCACAAATTTTGATGTGGAGGAGGGCAAGGGCGGCATGGGCACAATTGACGCCGCGCTGGCCCGGCGGTTTGACCGCAAGATCCTGGTCGATCTGCCCACCAAGGATGACCGGCGGCGTTATCTCGAATACATGCTGAAGAAGCGGGCGGGGCATCAGGTGACAACGGAGATGGTGGCGCGGCTGTCCGGCCGCTCCGCGGGTCTCTCGCTGGCGAATCTCGAATCGGTGATCGAACTGGCCGCGCGCACCGCAGCCAAGCATGCTGCGCCCCTGACAGGCGAAATCCTAGAGGAAGCGTTGGAAATTTCGCGGCACGGCGAACAAAAGGACTGGGGCCAGGAATACCTGGAGCGCGTGGCGCGGCACGAGGCCGGACACGCCTACCTGTGCCACCTCGGCGGCGAAACGCCCAGCTACCTCACCATCGTCGCCCGCGGCCGTCATGGCGGCTACATGGAGCATGCCGAAACCGAGTCCGGTCCGCTGCAGACCAAGGCTGCATTGCTGGGGCGCATCCGCACCGCCCTGGGCGGACGCGCCGCGGAGCTGGTCTATTACGGCGCCGAGGACGGCATCTCCACCGGCGCGTCCGGTGACCTGGAGTCCGCCACCCGCATCGCAAAGGCGATGCTGGTCAGCTACGGCATGGACGAGGCGTTTGGACTGGCCGCGCTGTCCCGCGAGGAGGCGGACAAGGGTCCGCTGGCGGGCGACATCCAGCACAGGGTCAACGCGATCCTGAAGGAGCACTTGGCACAGAGCGTGTCTCTGATCCGCGATGGAAAAGGGCGAATTGATCGACTGGTCGCCGCACTGCTGGAGAAAAACAAGCTCACACGCGATGAGATCGGCGCGCTGCTGGGCGAGTAGTCGCACGCCGATGGCCTGTCGATGGCTACACCTTCGCCTCATCGCTCAGCTCTTTCTCATTCAACGTATATACACTCCTGCAGGTCACAAACCCGTCGGGCTTTTTGAGTTCCTTTTCCAGCATCGACAGGTAGTCGCCGGGCATCAATACGCCGGCCATGTGGTGGCGCGACACGCCAGCTCTGGCGAAGGCTTCATCCACGAATCGCACGCAGTTGGTGCCGATGGCAAAATAGGTCTTGAACAACCGATTCCCGGGCTTGAACATCCGGCCCTTGGTGAAATACTGCATGAGGCTGGCCGAGTCCTGCGTTTTGTCCGGACACTTGTCCAGCGCCAGCGGCTGAAACTGCTGATCCTGCGTGGTGAATCCGCTGAGGAACGCCCGTAGCTTTTTCAGCTCGCCCTCATCAAACCGCACCGCATAGGCGACGAGTACCTTTTTTTCGTGATGCAGTGAATAATCAATGTAGGGAGCGCGGGGCATCACCGCCAGCAGGCCGTCGCTGACGGCGCCGCCCAACCGGTTGGCGAACGAGTCATAGTTGCCATAGGTGTATACAGTGTCCCCCACCGTCATGTCCACATGACCGAAAAGCGAATCAAATCGCGAGTCGCACAGGTGGACCATGATTTCGCACTCCGCGTGGCTCAGCGGATCGGGGTTCAGCTTGCTGTCCTTGACCAGCCCGCGAATCAGCTGCAGCGCGGAATTGGGTGCAAACGCGCGCCCGAACAGGAATTTGTCCGTCAGCTGCAGCCGCCCGTGCCGCTCCGGAAACAGCGCCTCCAGTATCGTCGATCCGCCCATGGTGAACAGCAGCGCCCCCATGGCCATGCCGAGCAGCACCGTGCGCGTCACGCCGTTTACCACCAGCAACACGCCCAGCACCAGGAAAACCGCGCCTGTCAGCGCAGTCACAAACCAGTACGTCATGCCGCTCTGCTTATATTGCCAGGAGAGCGCCAGCTTCATCGCGCCCGAGCCTGCCACCCAAATCGCAGCCAACACAGGCAGCGCGCCCGCCAGCGCGGACGGCTTGATCACGAGCAGCGCAATGGCCGCGCCCAGGTCAATGAGCGCCGCGCCCCACTCGCCGGAGAGCTTGCCTTGCCGGATTGAGTTCCAGAGGCTCTTCACCAGCAGGATCGCGCCCGTCGCGAACAGCGCAGCTGTCAGCAGCCGGATCAGGGGCAGCAGTTCGCCCGCGCCGCGAAGAACAAACCCGACGCCCATCGCAATCAGCAGCAGGCCGAGCGGGATGGAGATCAGTTTGTTGATGTGCTTGGCTTCCATGCCATTCGGTTTCACGGCAAAGCCCCCTTTAGCATGTGTGTTGGACAGAGGTATTATAGCACAGCGGGGCATGGATGTCATCCGCTCTTATGTGAAGCAGCACGGCTGGCGCATGAACCCAGCTTTCTAACGCTGTCATCCATTTTTACGCCTTGTTCGCGAACACCGCAGTTTCCCACAGCGTCATCCTGAGCGCCAGCGAAGGACCTCCCCCGCGTGAGCGGGCGTTCTCTTCTTGCCTTCCCTCCACCATTGTTCCAGCAGTCCAGACAATATGGGCGATTTGGTGTTCAATGTCCATTGAACCACTGCGACCAATGTGCTACAATAGAGAATGGAACAGGAGGGCCGCACACCATGTATGAGTCCGACTACATCATGCGCCAGATCCGGCTGCTGACAGACTCGATCAGCCAGCTGATCTTTCAGCGTCACGCCACAGTGGACCTGCTGGACGAGGATGGCAACCTGCAGGGCAGCGGCGTCTTGTATCACAAGCTGCGCGCGCTGGTCAATGAGGGCCGAATCAACGACGCCGAAAACCTGCTGTTCTTTGAACTGGACAGCAACCCGATCCCGGACACCTTCGAAGTGGCGCTTCAGTTCTACCAAGACCTGCTGCAACTGTCGGACATCCGGCTCGCCGACTGCGCCTTCTCCCGCGCCGAGATCGAAACGGGCCTGCGCGAGGTACAAGACAGAATTCGCATCCTTCAATAATCCACACGAAAGGACGTCACGCACCATGGAAAAACGCACTCCCCTCTACGATGCGCACGTGGCGCTCGGCGGCAAGATTGTGCCGTTCGCAGGCTATTCACTGCCGGTACAATACCCGTCCGGCGTCATCGCCGAACACATGGCGGTCCGCGAAAAGGCCGGGCTGTTTGATGTTTCACACATGGGCGAGGTGTTTTATGAGGGTCCGGACGCCATCCGGAACCTGAATCACCTGCTCACCAACGACTTTACCGCCATGAACGACGGCCAGGTGCGCTATTCCCCCATGTGCAATCCCCAGGGCGGCATTGTGGACGACCTGATCGTGTACAAGTTTCACGCGAACAAGTACATGCTCGTCGTCAACGCAGGCAACCGCGAAAAGGACGTGCTGTGGATGAAGTCACAGCTTTTTGGCGATTGCACGTTGACCGACAAGTCCGATGAGATGAGCGAAATCGCCATACAAGGCCCGGCATCAAAGACCATCATCGCTAAACTGATGGATGACGCGGAGATCCCCAAGAAATACTACTATTTTGTACCGGAAGCGAGCATCATGGGCATTCCCTGCCTGATCTCCCGCACGGGCTATACCGGCGAATTCGGTTATGAGCTGTATGTGGACAACCGCTACGCGGAGCCGCTATGGAACCTGCTGCTGGCGTCCGGCAAAGCCGAAGGGCTGATCCCCTGCGGGCTTGGCGCGCGGGATACGCTGCGGCTGGAGGCGGGCATGCCGCTGTACGGCCACGAGATGAGCGATGAAATCAGCCCGCTGGAAGCGGGCCTCGCATGGGCCGTAAAGCTGGACAAGCCCGCGTTCGTCGGCAAGGAGGCCATCGAAAAGACCGGCACACCCCGCACACGCGTCGCGCTGAAGGTCACAGGCAAGGGCATCGTCCGAGAGCGCCAGGCGATCTTTATCGGTGACAGGCAGATCGGCGAGACCACATCGGGTACGCACCTGCCGTACCTGGGCGGGGCGTACGCGCTGGCCTTGGTCGAACCGGCAAGCGCAACCGTCGGAACGCAAGTCGAAGTCGATGTACGCGGGCGGAAAGTCGCCGCGGAGGTCGTCGCGCAGCTGTACAAGAGGGCGTAGGCTCCACACACAAAAACACCGCAAGGAGGTCACCAACCATGTCCAATCCAACCAACCTCAAGTATTCCAAATCCCACGAGTGGGTCGAGTTTCTCGCAGAGACCAAGGCGCGCATCGGCATCACAGACTTTGCCCAAAGCCAGATGGGCGACATCGTGTTCATCAACTTGCCGCTGGAAGGCGACGATGTGGTCAAGGCCGAGCCGTTCACGGACCTGGAATCTGTCAAGGCCGTCAGCGACGTATTCAGCCCCGTCACGGGCAGCATCATCGCAGTCAACGCGGAGCTGGACGATGCGCCGGAAAAGATGAACAGCGACCCGTACGGCGCGTGGATCGTCGAGGTCGATGGCATCACAGACACAGAGGAACTGTTGGACGCCGAAGCTTACGAGGCGTTCTGCGCGAGCGAAGGAGCATAAGAGCAATGGGTGAATACATCCCCTCCTCCCAGACGGAGCGCAGACAAATGCTGGATGCGCTGGGCCTGGGGAGCTATGACGAGCTGTACCAGGCCGTGCCCAAGTCCATGCGTGTCGAGCGCCTGAATATCCCCGAAGGCCAGTCTGAGTTTTCCGTGCGCAGATTGATGGAAGCATATGCCGCCGATAACACCGTGTTCCCGTCCATCTTCCGTGGCGCGGGCGCTTACAACCATTACATCCCGTCCATCGTCAAGACGGTCATCTCCAAGGAGGAGTTCCTGACCGCCTACACGCCCTATCAGGCCGAAATCAGCCAGGGCATTCTGCAATCCATCTTCGAGTATCAGACGCTGATCTGCGAGCTGACGGGGATGGAGGCGTCAAACGCGTCGGTCTATGATGGCGCGACCGCAGCGGCCGAGGCCGTCTCGATGTGCCGCGAGCGCAAGCGCCAAAACGCGCTGGTTGCCGCCACGGCCCATCCGATGACGCGCCAAACCATTCAAACCTACGCAGACGGCTTTGGCGCGGCTGTGGAGAGCATCCCCACCCGCGAAGGCCGAATAGACGTGACTGCGCTGAATTCGCTGCTCACCGAAGCGACGGCCTGCGTGTACATCCAACAGCCGAACTACTACGGCTTGTTTGAGGATGTCGAGGCCATCGAACCCATCGTACACGCGGCGGGCGCAAAGCTGATTCTGGGCGTAAACCCGATCGCGCTGGCCATCATGAAGACGCCGGGCACACTGAAAGCCGACATCGCCGTGGGCGAGGGACAACCGCTGGGCCTCCCACTGGGCTTTGGCGGGCCCTACCTTGGCTTCATGGCAACCACCATGGCCATGGTGCGCAAACTGCCGGGCCGCATCGTGGGCGAGACCACGGACACCGAAGGCAAGCGCGCATTTGTGCTGACGCTGCAGGCCAGGGAGCAACACATCCGGCGCGAAAAGGCGGGCTCAAACATCTGCTCCAATCAAGCGCTATGCGCCATGTGCGCGTCCGTCTATGCCGCGTCCATGGGCAAAGATGGCCTGATCGAAGTCGCCACCCAATGCCACAGCAAGGCAGCCTATCTGGCGGACCAGCTGCAGAAGATCCCCGGCTTTGGTCGCGACCACGGCGGCGCGTTTTTCCATGAGTTTGTGACCCACTGCCCGACGGACCCGGAAATGCTGATGAAGAAGCTGGAGCAGTGCGGCATCCTCGGCGGGTTGCCACTGCCCGGAAACAAAATTTTATGGTGCTGCACAGAAATGAACACCAAGACCCAGATCGACGAACTGGTGGCGGCGCTGAAGGAGGTGGACTGCTGATGAAGCTGCTCTATGAGATCAGCCGCGATGGACGCAAGCTTTCCCTGCTGCCTGCGCTGGACGTGCCGCGCCAGGAACTGCCCGCAAATCTAAAGCGCACCGAGTCCGCCCGGATCCCGCAGCTGGCCGAGATTGACATCGACCGCCATTACACCGCCCTGGCCAAGCGTTGCCACGGTGTGAACGACGGGTTTTACCCGCTCGGGTCCTGCACGATGAAGTACAATCCACGCATCAACGAGGAGATGGCCGCGCTGCCCGGATTCACCGGTGTGCATCCGCTGCAGCCCACTGCCACAGCCCAGGGCTGCCTGCGCGCACTGAGCGACGCAGAGGCGCTGCTTTGCGAGATCACCGGCATGGACAGCATGTGTTTTCAACCCGCGGCCGGCGCGCACGGTGAGCTGCTGGGGCTGCTGCTGGTCAAGGCGTATCATCTGCGCAATGGCGATGCGAAGCGCACCAAGATCATCGTGCCCGACTCGGCCCACGGCACCAATCCAGCCTCCGCTGCCATGGTGGGTTATCAGGTCGTGTCCGTGCCCAGCAACTCGACAGGCGGCGTGGACATTCAGTCGCTGGAAAAGGCCGTCGGCGATGACACCGCCGGTCTGATGCTCACCAATCCGAACACGCTGGGCGCGTTCGATGAAAACATCCTGGAGATCACACGGATCGTGCACGACGCGGGCGGACTGAACTACTATGACGGCGCGAACCTGAACGCGATCATGGGCGTCGTGCGCCCCGGCGACATGGGCTTTGATGTGATCCACCTGAACCTGCACAAGACGTTCTCCACGCCCCACGGCGGCGGCGGTCCCGGCGCCGGCCCGGTAGGTGTAAAGGCGGTCTTGGCCCCATTCCTGCCAGTGGATCAGGCCTCAAAGGATGGACAGCACTACGCCTTTGCGGCCGCCGAGCACAGCATCGGCCGAATCAAGGCGTTCTATGGCAATTTCCTGGTCGTGATTCGTGCGCTGACCTACATCCTGACGCTGGGCAGGGAGGGCATTCCGGACGCCGCGAAAAACGCTGTGCTGAACGCCAACTACCTAAAGCATCTGCTGCAAGACAAATACGAGATGGCAACGGATGGGTTGTGCATGCATGAGTTCGTCATGAGCCTGGAGCGCTTGAAAAAGGAGACCGGCGCCACTGCCATGGACATCGCCAAAGCCCTGTTGGACCGCGGCATGCACCCGCCGACGATGTATTTTCCGCTGATCGTGCATGAAGCGCTGATGCTGGAACCCACGGAGACGGAGTCGATCAACACGCTGCAAGCGGCGGCAGCCGTGCTCAATGAGCTGTTTGACTTGGCGCACACCGATCCGGAAGCGCTGCATCAGGCGCCTGTGACGACGCCCGTGCGCAGGCTCGACGAGACGGGCGCGGCAAGAAACCCGAGGCTCAGGTACGCGTTCGAGTAAGTCCGCCTAAGGCTTTGCCGGACTGCGCACCCGTTGTCATCCTGAGCGCTCGCTCAGGATGACCACGGGGTGGGAGAGGGCGCCTCGCACAAGATGCTCTTACAGACACACTTTTTTTCGCTCCACGTAGCGCTGCTGGAGCGCGTCATCTGTGCGGCTATCTGCCCTTCAGGAGGTTCGCCATGGTCAACCGCATCTTTGTCACCGGCCCCGTGGGCAGCGGCAAGAGCACACTGGCGAGGCGGCTGGCCCGCGATTACGGGTTCATCTCCTGCGAGTTGGACCGCATCGTCTATGAGCCGGACCCAAACCATCACGGCAACAACCGCAAGCGAAGCGAAGCTGAGCGCGACGCGCTGTTTCAGGCCGCCATGGCCCAACGGCGCTGGATCATGGAGGACGCTGGGCGCGGCGTATTCGAGTCCGCGTGGCAGGCCGCCGACAGCGTCATCCTGTTGGAACCGCCCAAGGCGGTGCGCCGTTATCGGATCGTGAGCCGTTGGATCAAGCAAAACCTGGGGATTGAGCGCTGCGACTACAAGCCGGACTTCACCATGCTCAAGCTCATGTTCAAGTGGACGCGAGACTATGAGCGCGGCGGAACCGGCGCGAGGCGCCTGCTCATGGACTACCAGCACAAGACTTGCGTGGTGCGCAATGAGCGCGACCTGCAGGCGTACATCGACGCGCACCTGAGATAGCCATTGGGTCGCGCGGTTCCCGCTTTCCCGCCAAATTGCCCTTTTCCGTGCCCATTTTGCAAGTCGCCATTCCGAAAGTTTCATTTTTTAACACAACACACAGGCAGGAATCCTTCTGTTGACATAGAATACCTTACGGTAATTCAAATTTAGGAGGACATCCTCATGCCACTTTCTCTTTCTCAGCGCTGCCTCAACATCGCGCCGTCCGTCACGCTTGCCATCGACGCGCAGGCCAAGGAAATGAAGGCGCGCGGCGAAGACGTGATCGGCCTAGGCGCAGGCGAGCCGGATTTTGACACCCCAGAATACATCCGCGATGCGGCGAAGTATGCGCTGGACCACGGCATGACGCGCTATACGCCGGTGCCGGGCACCCTCGCCTTGCGCAAGCAGATCTGCGAAAAGCTGCGGAAAGACAACGGCCTTACATACGATCCCAGTCAGATTGTCGCAACCAACGGTGCGAAACACGCGCTGTTCAACGCGTTTTCCGCGATCCTGAACGACGGCGACGAGGTCATCATCCCCTCACCGTGCTGGATCAGCTATCCTGAACTGGTCCAAATGACGGGCGGCAAGGTCGTGTACGCGCCAGGCAGTGAAAAGGACAACTTCGTGGTGACCGCAGAACAGATTCGGCCATGCGTCACAGAAAAGACCAAGGCGCTGATCATCTGCTCCCCATCCAATCCCAATGGCTGCGTGTGGACGCGCGAGCAACTGCAGGATATTGCGGACCTGGCGGTTGAGAAGGGCTTTTTCGTGATCTCTGACGAGATCTATGAAAAGCTGATCTACGACGGACTTCCGCACATCAGCATCGCGTCGCTGGGCGAGCAGATCAAGGAGCAGACCATCGTCATCAACGGTCACAGCAAAGCCTATGCGATGACCGGCTGGCGCATGGGCTATGCCGCGGCGCCGACGGCTGTCGCAAAGGCCATGTCGGCATTCCAGAGCCACGCGACCTCAAACGCCAGCTCCATCACCCAGTACGCGGCGCAGGTGGCGCTGAGCCAGGGCGATGAACTTTTGGAGGCCATGCGCGAGGAGTTTGACACCCGGCGCAAGCTCATCCACAGGCTGATCAATGACATCCCCGGCCTGAGCGCAAACCTGCCGGAAGGCGCGTTCTACATTATGATGAGCATCGAAGGCATCATCGGTAAGAAGCATCAGGGCGAACCGGTCGAGAACAGCATGGACTTTGCGCGGCTGCTGCTGCAAGCACAGAAGGTGGCCGTGGTTCCTGGCCGGCCCTTCGGCGCGGATCGTCACCTGCGGCTGAGCTACGCGACCAGCAGGGCGAACATTGAAAAAGGCGTCGCCCGAATCGCCGAGTTTGTGAAGGGACTAGAATAACGGAAGTCAGATCGCGATCAACAGATCAGCGGTGACAAGGGGTCTATCGTATCAAGGCGGGGCTGTGAGCCCTGCCTTTTTTGCGCGCCGAGAGCTTATCTCCATGCGTACCCACCACCATCATCAATGATGGGTGGAATTCTTTTCATGTATGGGAACTTTTGCCAAGCTTTCGTCGTCTTTATGGCAATCTATGCATGAACTTGGCGTAAACACTCGGAGATAAGGGGGCTAAATGGCGTGAATTCAATCAGAAACCCATACGGAAGGCCGCTCGTAGGCACACTGCTACTCCTGCTGCTGCTCTGGTGCGGATCCGTCGCTTTCGCACAAGAGGCCAAAACAGACCTGCTGGTGCCCAACGTCAGTGAATTTTTGAGTCTGCGCGCGACGCCATCCACGTCTGGGTCAGTGGTGGCGAAACTGTACCCGGGCGCGGAGATGGAGATCCTGGGTTGGACAGGGGTCTTTTGCCAGGTTCGCGTGGTCGAGTCAGGCCAGACGGGGTATGTCCATTCCGGCCATGTGAAGGCTGCAAACGGAGACTTTACGCGCTATCCCTATGATTACATCACCATGCTGAGCGACGTCGAAGAGTTGCTAAATTCGTTTGATGATGTGCTCGAGTGCGAGGACATGGCCACCAGCTTGGACGGCCGGGCGATTCCGGTGCTGCGTTTTGGCGCGAAGGACAGCACAAAGCACATTCTGATCCAAGGGGCGATCCACGGCAGAGAGTTTATGTCGGGCCGCCTGGTGAGCGACATGCTCAGGGAACTCATCGAGGCGAATCCGAAGGGGATCGACGATGTGATGTTTCATGTGATCCCGATGCTGAACCCGGACGGCGTCACCCTCTCCATCCACGGCGTCGACGCGCTTAACAGCACGGATCTGGCGTCGCAAGTGACCCAAATACTGAACAGCGAGGGCATAGACAGCGCACTCTGGAAGGCGAACGCCCGTGGGACGGACCTCAACCGGAATTTTCCGGAAGGATGGGACGCGTTGCCGGTGCGCAAACCGGCCAGCTTTCGGTTCAGAGGGCCTGCACCGCTGAGCGAGCCGGAGTCCAGCGCCATCGCTGCATATGTGGAGAAGTATCCGTTCCTGGCCACCGTAAGCTATCACTCTTATGGCAGCATCCTGTATTGGCAGGGCGCCTCTACGCCGGAGCTGTCCGCGACCACCGAGGAAATGGCAAAACTGTTCGGGGCGATCACGGGTTATCCACTGGAATACAATGAAAGTGCGGCCGTCGAAAAGGGCGGCTTTAAGGACTGGACGGTCGGCACATGCGGCATCCCCAGCCTCACAGTCGAGATTGGCGCCATGGACAGCCTGATTTCGTTGGAAGAATACACCGGCATTCTGCTGCGCAACCAGGGCTGTTGGGCGCGATTGGCGGACTGGGTAAAGACCTTGGCATAGGATGAAACACCATTGGTGATGGGGCCATCAATGATTAAAGGAGTTGGACATGATGAAAAGGAAAGTCATATCGGTCGTACTGGTCATGGTCATGATGTTGGGCCTGGCATCCGGCATCGCCGCCGCGCGGGGCAGCTATCTGGGGACGCTCACCATCATCAACTGCAAGGACTGGGTGTCGCTGCGCAAGTCCGCCAGCACGTCCGCCGCGCGGGTGGCGACGGTGCCGCTGGGCGCCAGCGTCGAAGCCTACTACTACAACTCCGAGTACACCGAGTGCAAATACAACGGCCAGTGGGGATACATCCTGTCGACCTACCTGAGCAACTCTAACTACAGCGGCAGTGCCGCGAGCAGCAACAGCGGCTATGTCGGCAAACTGCAGGTCATCAACTGCAACGAGTTCGTGACGCTGCGCAAGACCGCCAGCACCAGCGGAGCTGCCGTGACCCGCGTCGCCAAGGGCGAGACGGTCGATTGCTACACCCACAACAGCCAGTTTTACCGCTGCTATTACAACGGGCTGAGCGGGTATATCCTCAGGGAATACTTGGGGTATGCGTCGTCATACGAGCCGAATTGGGACAGTGGATATCGTGAACCCGGCAGGTATATTGGCGGCCATGGCGAATACTACCTTGGCACCCACTATGTGATAAACTTCAAGGACTGGGTGTCGCTGCGTTCGAGCCCCAGTACGTCGGCCTCTCGTATTACGACCGTGCCGCTCGGTGCGGCGGTGGAGGCGTACTACGACAAGTCTGACAATTTTACGCTATGTATTTACAACGGGTATCAAGGCTATATCCTGTCATCCTACCTCACCTCAGCCTACGAACCGGAGCCCAGGCACTTTGGCGGCTATGGCGGCGGCGGTTCGATGCATGGGTCCTATGCGGGGACGTACTATGTGATCAACTGCAAGGACTGGGTGTCGCTGCGCTCGAGCGCGAGCACAACTGCCTCCAGGATTACGACGGTGCCGCTGGGTGCCGCGGTGGACGCGTACTATTTCAACGCCGAGTTCATGAAGTGCGAATACAATGGATACACCGGATACATCCTGTCGTCCTATCTCGGATCATCGCCCTCCTATCGCTCTCCCATGCCCGATTATGGCGGAGGCGATTATCTGGGCACGATGCGGATCATCAATTGTACCGACTGGGTTTCGCTGCGCTCAAGTCCCAGCACAAAGGCCTCGCGGATCACGACGGTGCCGTTGGGCGCGCGGGTAGAGGCGTACTATTACAACTCTGAGTTTGCAGAGTGCTATTACGACGGATACCGTGGATACATCCTGAGGTCTTATCTGGGCTGATAGACGCCCTGCTTTCGATGCGTGTCCGGCCATGACCATCGCAGCAGAATGCGACGCAGGCATGCGAGAAGCGCCGCTCCCCTTTCGCTCTGGGGAACGGCGCTTTGGCTTGTCAACGGACGCGAATACCCGTATTATGCATTCAGTCGCATCAGTCGTCGGCTTCGGTCTCCGGATCGTCCGGGATGACCTTCATCAGCACCTGCACGATCACATAGAACAGCATCAGCACGACAAATGTCGCGCCCCAGCCAAGGCCCATCAGTACGAAAGACGCAGCGATATCAGACATACATTAACCTCCAATCATCTGCATGAGCCTCGGCACCAGGGCCAGGATCATGCCGCCCGCCACAACAGAGCCCAGCTGGCCGGACGCGTTTGCGCTGGTGGCCTGCATGAGGATGAAGTTGTACGGATCTTCGGCCAGCGCCATTTTGTGCACGATGCGGGACGACATCGGGAACGCCGAGATGCCCGCCGCGCCAATCATGGGGTTGACCTTGTCCTTCGAGAAGATATTAAACACCTTGGCGATCATGATGCCGCCCACGGTGTCAAACACGAACGCAAACAGGCCCAGCGCCATGATGAGCAGCGTCTGCAACTGCAGGAAGTCCTTGGCCTGCATCGACGCGCCTATGGAGATGCCCAGCAGCAGCGTGACCAGCTTCGCGAGGCCGTCCTGGGCGAAGCCCGACAGGCCCTCCAGCACGCCGCAAGCGCGGATCAGGTTGCCGAACATCAGCGCGCCGATCAGCGGCACACTCACAGGGGCCACAAAACCGGACACAATGGTGATGACGATCGGGAACAGGATCAAAATCAGACGGCTGACCGGCTTCTCGCCGTAGGACATCTTGATTTTGCGTTCCTCCTGGGTGGTACACATCTTGATGATCGGCGGCTGGATGATCGGCACCAGCGACATGTAGCTGTAGGCCGCAACCGAAATCGCGCCCAGGTAAGCCGGGGCAAATTTCGTCGCGACAAAGATGGACGTGGGGCCGTCAGCCGCGCCAATGACGCCAATAGAGGCCGCAACTTTCAGGTCGATCCCCAGGCTCGGGAACACCTTGCCCAGCGCCAGCGCCGCGCAGGCGGTGGCAAAGATGCCGAACTGGGCCGCCGCGCCAAAGAAGATCATCTTCGGATTCTTCAGCAGCACGGAGAAGTCGATCATCGCGCCCACGGCGATGAAGATCAGCAGCGGGAACAGCTCCGTCATGATGCCCGCGTTGTACAGGATCTGCAGGAATCCGGGCGCGCCCTCATACTCAATGACCGCGGCCAGCGGCAGGTTGGTCAGGATCGCGCCGAAACCAATCGGCAGCAGCAGCATCGGTTCATAATCCTTGGCGATGGCCAAATAGATGAGCAGGCCGCCGATGATCATCATGACGATGTTGCCCCAGGTCACATTCATGAACCCTATGAGCAGTTCTTGCAGTATCTCCAAGTCAGTTCCCCCTTGCCTGTGTGTTTATCGGTGGCATGGCTCTGGGCGTGATCAAGCCCAGAGCCATGCGTTGACCGTATGATGAGCTTAGAACTTTAGGAACGAGTACGCGATGAACAGGCCCGCTGCCAGCGTGGAGACCAGCGACACGACCGTCACCTGGGTGTTGATGGACGGGCCAGCGGTGTCCTTGAAGGGATCGCCGACGGTGTCGCCGATGACGGCCGCCTTGTGTGCGTCACTGCCCTTGCCGCCGTAGTTGCCGGACTCGATGTACTTCTTGGCGTTATCCCAAAGGCCGCCCGCGTTGGACATCATCAGCGCGATGAACAGGCCGGAGGTGATGTTGCCGGTCAGGTAGCCGCCGATGGCGTGGACGCCGCCGACAAAGCCCACGGCCAGCGTCGCCAGGATCGTCACCAGGCCCGCCGGGATCAGTTCGCGGATGGCCCCTTTGGCGGCGATGTCAATGCAGCCGTTGTAGTCCGGGGTGCCGGTACCTTCCTTCAGGCCGGGGATGGATTTGAACTGACGGCGGACCTCAGCGACCATGCGCTGCGCGTTCTTGTCCACGCCCATGATCAGCATCGCGCTGAACACCGCGGGAATCGAGACGCCCACCAGCATGCCGAAGAACGTGGCCGGGTTCATCAGGTCGAAGATGATCTTGGCGCCGGTCGCTTCCTGAACGACCGTCTGGAACGCGCCCAGCAGCGAGATGACCGTTAGGCCCGCAGCGCCAATGGCAAAGCCCTTGGTGATGGCCTTGGCGGTATTGCCCGCGCTGTCCAGCTGATCGCAGCGCTCCAGCACTTCGTCGCCCAGGCCGCCCATTTCGGCCATGCCGCGCGCGTTGTCAACGATGGGGCCGTAGGCATCGTTGGAGACGATCATGCCGACGATCGACAACATGCCCAGGGAGGCGGTCGCGATGCCCATCATGGCATAGCCGTCACCCAGCGGGTTGCACAGGAAATAGGAACCCATGGCCGCCACGCCGATGCCGATCAGCGACGGGCAGGAGGAGAGGAAGCCGTACGCAAGGCCGGTGAGGATGGTAAACGCCGGGCCGCTCTGGCACGCCTTGGCGACCTCGTCCACCGGTTTCTTGTCGTCGCCAGTGAAGTAGTCCGACACCAGGCCGATCACGACGCCGACCAGCAGGCCCAGCATGCCCGCGCCCCACAGTCGCCAATCATAGCCGCACACCAGCGTGGACAGGCAGGTCAGCAGCGCAAAGATGCCGCAGGTGATGTAGGTGTTGTTGTTGATGGCGGCGGAGATGTTGCCGTTCTTGCCAACCTTGGCCACGAACACGCCCGCCATGGAGGCCAGCAGGCCCAGCGCGCCAAAGCAGAACACCAAACTGGTCAGGCCCAGCGGGATGGCGATGACCATCGAGGCTGCAATGGCGGCCACATTGGAGTCGAACAGGTCCGCACCCATGCCGGCCACGTCGCCCACGTTGTCGCCCACGTTGTCCGCGATGACCGCAGGGTTGCGTGGGTCGTCCTCGGGCAGGTCCAGTTCGACCTTGCCGACGAGGTCTGCCGCGATGTCTGCGGTCTTGGTGAAGATGCCGCCGCCCGCCTTGGCGAACAGCGCCAGCGACGATGCGCCGAACGAGAACGCCAGGATCAGGTTGTCCGCCAGCGCCACGTCACCCAGCGAGCGCGCGATCAGGTACAGGATCGCAGTGCCCATCAGCGAACTGCCTACGACCGCCATGCCCATGACCGCGCCGCCGCGAAAGCCCGCCATAAAGGACGGCGGTACGCCATCCTGCGCGGCCGAAGCAGCCTTCATGTTCGCGACCGTCGCCGTGGAGATGCCGATCCAGCCCGCAACAGCGGAGATCGCCGTGCCGCAGAGGTACGAGATGACCATCGAGATGTTCATGCCGATGTTGGCGCCTTCGGCCCAAATCGGGTGCGGGAAGCACAACAGAATGACCACGCTGAGTGCGCCAGCGAAAGCTGCCAGGATCTTGTATTCGCGCTTCAGGAAGGCGAACGCGCCATCAGCGATCAGTTTGCCCACGCGCTCCAGTTCTTTGTTTGCGGTCGGAAGCGCTTTGATCCACTTGTAGAAATACCACGCGATGGCAAACGAACCGAGACTGACCAAGATTGCAATGACAGGCCATAGGATGTCGAGCATGGTGAGGAACCTCCTTTTATATCATTTGCTTGCGCAAGTATGCCCGTTGTCCTTGCGCCTCCCATTCCCATGAGGCGCGGAACGCGATGTCCATAGCGCTGCCCGTCAGGGCCGGAGGGGGCTGCGCTTTGTTCGGCACCGACCTCGTCGATCGGTGACGCGGAAAAAGGGAACAAGCGTAAGCACCCCTTCAGGTGTCATCACTCGTTCCCATCCATCTTCTGTTGTGGCAACCGTCGCCCATACCACTCACCGTTTTCTCATATTACTCTCGTTCGGTTCGCGGAAAATCTCCCAGATTACTACGGATTATAACACATGCCTTACAAAAAAGCCATTGTTCAAACTGTATAAACTTTCAAAGATTGTGTTCACATCGCTGTGCTCATTCGCGAGTGCAACGCTGCAAAAAACCGCCCACGCGGTCCATGTAGCCATGCGCGTCCTGAAGGTAACTGGCCGCGTGGCCCGCGCCGGGCACGATGAACAGTTCCTTCGGTCCGGCGCAGGCCTCGCAGCTCTCAATGGTCATCGAGGTCGGCACAAAATCGTCCGCGCCGCCATGGATGAACAGCATCGGTATGCGGTTCTCCCGCATGGCCGCAACGGTGGAGTAGTCCGAAAGCCACATGCCCGTGTGCAGCCTGAAAATGGCGTTCAAAGCCCAGACCAGCGGCGGAAAATACACTCGAAAGTCCCTGTGCATGATGTGGCGCACGATGCCCACAGGGCTGGTGAATCCACAATCGGCAATAATGCCCTTGACACAGGGGGGCAACCCGCTGCCCGCCGCCATCGTGACCGTCGTCGCGCCCATGGACAGACCGTCCAGGAAAACCGTCAGGTCCGGCCCAAACCGATCAACCAGCATCCGCACCCAGGCCACTGCGTCCCTGCGTTCGTTCAGCCCAAATGTGATCACCCTCCCGCCGCTTTCGCCATGCGCGCGCATGTCGGTGAGCAGCAGGCTATAGCCCATGCGGTGGTAGTATTTTGCCACGCTGCCAAAGTCGCGCATGGACGAGGAATGGTAGCAATGCACCAACACAATAAACTTTTGATCGTCGTCACTGTGCAGGATCTTGGCTGAAAGCGGGACGCCATCGTGTGCGCGAATCGCGACCGGTTCCAGCATGCGCCTCGGATCGCCCAGCCACTGACGGCCATACCGCATCCGCCCGGCCTGATCCGCCGGCAGTCCATTCAAGTAATCTTCGCCCGCGTCCGAACGCAAAAACGCGCGCCTGAACACGCTGTCTGCGACCGCAACAAAGACCGCCATGGCGATCAACAGTGTCATCAGCAGCGCTGCGACCAGTAACATCAAAAGCCCACCTCCGCATCGCGTCAACGCTTAGCATCAAGGCCATCGCCTGTCAGTCATTGAATATGTTGCCGTCCAGCGCGCTTCTTGACGCCAAGATGTATGCGGATGTATCCAGCGGGTGTGTACCGCGGCGGGGGCTTACGGCCACCACGCCTTCCGGCGCATCCTGATAACCCACATGTCGCACCGACAACGCGCCTCTGCCCGCCGTCAACTGCGGCAACCGCACAGGAAAATCGACGCTCGTCGCCATCGGCACCCGCGCAACCAGCGTCACCACATCCCCGGCCCCATCCGTTTCACATACTTCGCCGCGCATTGCCACAACCTCGCTCATCACCCGGCCCACGCTGTCACCAGGCACGGCAATCCGCATCTCCATCACGGGTTCCAGCAGCTGCGACCCGCCGCGCCGCATCCCATCCAAAAAAGCGATCGGTGTGCAAACGATAAAATCCAGCGGATGGGTGTGAATCAGATGATGCTCGCCGGCAATCAACGTGATCGCGACATCATCCACCTGCCAGCCCAGCATCCCCTGCCGGATGGCCAACGGAATCGCTTGCTCCACCTGATGCTGATACCTCGGCATGATCTCCCGGGGCGGCACCACCGAAGCATACCGGATTCCGCTTCCGCGAGGCAGCGGCTCGATCTCAAACTTCAACACCGCCCAGCATGGCTTCGGCATCGTGTACGCATAGAACCCAACCGCTTTTTGCGCAATCGTCTCGCGATAGATGATATGCCGCGGCCCGAACGAAGCCCTGAGTCCAAACCGGTCCCGCAGCACCTCGCTCAGCACTTCCAACTGGATCGCGCCCATCACCTTGATGTGGGATTCACCGCCATAATCGGCCACCATCAACAGCGGGTCCTCCGCGGCCAGTTGCGACAGCGCCGCGCGCAATCCGGGTTTTTGCGCCGGGTCCGTCACCTCCACCTTGACCATCAGCAGCGGTGCACCCAGTTCGCCTGCCGCGATCCGATGCGGCAGCAATGCCCGTTCACCGATGATCTCGCCCGCGCGCACATCGCCCAGGCCGTATACCGTGCCGATCTCGCCCGCGCGCAGCACACCCGTGTCCGCGCCGGGGCCTTCCACCGCGACATCGCGGATTTGGGTGACTTTCGCCTCGGTCTTGCGCTCAATCCCGTCCTCGCCAAGGCGGCTCAACGTCAGCGGGTCCCGATTTTTCATCGCGCCGCTGAACAGCCGCACGTGCGCCGCGCGGCCCATCGCGCCGCCGGGTTCCACGGCATAGACCGCGCCGCAAAGCGGGCCGTTCGAGTCACCGGCCGGCGGGGGCAGCAAGTCCACGATCGCGTCCAACAGCGGCGCAATCCCTTCGCCGCGCAGCGCGGAGCCGCACAGGGCGGGCGACACCAAACCCGCGCGGGTCAGTCTTGCCACATCCGTGATGAGCCGGTCTCTCGGCCAGACCTGCCCTGCCAAAAAGGCCTCCATCGCCATCTCGTCCGACTCGGCCAGCAGCTCCATCAGCGCCTCGTCATCGCGGAGCAGCGCAACCGGCTGGCCCAGCACTTTTCCCGCCTCGCGCGCGACCCGGACCGCGTCTGCGCCTTCGCGGTCCAGTTTGTTCACGAACACCAGCACCGGCAGTCCGCGCGCCTTCATCGCCCGAAAGAGCACCTCGGACTGGGGCTGTACGCCCTCAACGCCGCTCAACACCAGCACTGCGCCGTCCAGCGCCCACAGGCTGCGCTCCACCTCGCACTGGAAATCGGCGTGGCCGGGCGTGTCGATCAGGTTGATCCGCACACCCTTCCACGAAAGACGCGCCGTCGTGGCGACGACAGAGATGCCGCGCCGGCGCTCAATGTCCATGCGGTCCGTGTGCGCCGTGCCCGAATCCACAGCGCCCGCGCTGCGGACCGCACCGGCCACAACCAGCATCCGCTCGCTGAGCGTGGTTTTTCCCGCATCGACATGGGCAAAAATGCCGATGTTGCGAAGCTCCTGCATTTATACGCGCTCCTTGATGGTGACATGAATCACATCGCCAGGCTGCTTGGCGATGTCGCTGCGGATCTCCTTGCGGATGCCGATGATGTGGCACGGCGTACCCATGCGCACGAGGCTGCCGTCATAAGGATGTCCGTCGAATGTGGCATGGACCTTCACTCGGCCCTTGCCAAACTCGGCCTTGACATCGTAAGGAAATTCGACGTAGGCGCCGTCGATGCCTTCCACTTTCTGAATGATTGCGTCAAATTCGTAGGTCTTTTCGTTCATGTGGCCTCCATATTGCGGTCCTTCGTGTGCGTCCATGCCCCGTGCCATCCTGAGCGCGAGCGAAGGACCTCCCCCGCCGCAGGCGATGTCCCTCTCGGGGGGAGGTCCTTTGCTCGCGCTCAGGATGGCACAGGATATGGACGGGTATGCATTCTCGGATGGTCTTGCGGCTTAATATCCCGCGCCCTGCGCTGAGCTGGCGAGGATCGCAGCAATGCCGGGGATCGCCATCAGCTTGCCCATGGCGGTAATCGCCAGCGTGGTGCCTTCCTGGGTCAACTGGTCCGTCTGTTCCTGGGTCAGGTCTTCCAGCTGCAGTTTCGGCATGCCACTGATGTCCGGGAACTTGCCCTCGGTGGTGCCGGAGGCATTCAGCGCCAGGTTCAGCGTGGCGCTATAGACGGTTCCGTTGTCGGCCAGGTCGACGGCCAACGCGCCTTCGCGCGTGAGATCGTCGCCGGTCTTTGCGATGGTGCCGGTATACTGCAGGTTGATGCCATTGCTGGCCGCCGCGTCTGACACAGAAATGAGATAATACTCGGACGCCTCGCCCTGATAGGCCGCGCCGTTGAGCTGGCCGATGACCTGGTCGCCCTGAAGCACCACGGCGCCGATCTCGTCGGCCACGCCGCCGTTCTCGTCTTGGTACGGCGAGGCATTGATCTGGAGCTGAAGGCCGTTTTCGGTTTCAGTCTCACCCGCTTCGCGCACGTCGGCCACCAGGCTGAACTGGGTCTTGCCGGGGAAATCCGGGCTATCGCTGCCCTGGAAGTTGCAATTAATTTCGCCCGCGGTGTTGCCGATCCAAGCAGCGCCCCCGAAGTTCGTCTCGTCCTTGGTTTCCATCACGAACACATAGTCGAGACTGCGCTCGGTTTCGGTG
>JAVBTW010000050.1:0-5881 GCA_031555975.1 Eubacteriales bacterium | reverse complement strand
CATCATGGCGGCCATGAACGGCACGGGATAATGGATCTTGAGCCAAGCGGTCTGCACTGCGACCACGCCGTAGGCAGCCGCGTGGGATTTGTTGAACGCATAGCTGGCGAAGGCGGTCATCTCATCGAAGATGCGCTCCGCGATAGGTTCCGGCACACCGTTTCTGACCGCGCCGGGGACCTCGACTGTACCGTCGTCATTGAGCTTGCCATGGATGAAATACTCCTTTTCCTTGGCCATGACGTCGTGCTTTTTCTTGGACATGGCGCGCCTGACCAAATCACTTCTGCCCATCGAATAACCCGCCAGATCGCGCACAATCTGCATGACCTGCTCCTGATACACCATGCATCCGTAGGTCACATCCAAGATGGGCTGGAGCTTTGGGTCCAGATAGCGCACGGAGGAGGCGTCCTGCTTGCCCTTAATGTATCGCGGAATGGACTCCATCGGGCCGGGGCGGTACAGCGAGATGGCGGCGATGATGTCCTCGAAATTTTCCGGCTTCATGTTCATCAGGAACGAGGTCATGCCAGAGGACTCCAACTGGAACACGCCGTCGGTGTCGCCTCGAGAGATCATCTTGTAGATCTCGGGATCGTTCAGCGGAATGTCCTCAGGCGTCATGTGCGGACCGCCGCCCGCCTTGATCATCTTCAGGCTGTCGCCGATGACGGTGAGGGTGCGCAGACCCAGAAAGTCCATTTTGAGCAGGCCAAGCGACTCCACAATGCCCATCGGAAACTGGGTGGTGATGACCTCGTCATTGGTTTGCAGCGGCACATAATCGGAGACGGGCTTACCCGTAATCAACACGCCCGCGGCGTGGGTGGAGGCGTGGCGCGGCATCCCTTCGAGCTTCAGCGCGGTATCGATCAGCTTGGTGACGCGCGGGTCGTCCTCATAGGCGGCCTTCAGGTCCTTGGACTCCAACGCCTTGTCCAGGGTCATCCCGAGCTGCATCGGCACCATGTTCGCAACCACGTCCACTTCGGCATACGACATGTCCAACACGCGGCCCACATCGCGGATGACCGCGCGGGCCGCCATGGTTCCGAAAGTGATGATCTGGGCCACGTGATCCGCGCCATAGCGCCTCGCGACATAATCGATGACCTCGGTGCGCCGCTCATAATCGAAGTCGATGTCCAGATCGGGCATGGAGATGCGCTCGGGGTTCAGAAACCGCTCGAACAGCAGGTTGTATTCCAAGGGATCGATGCCCGTGATGCCCAGCGTGTAGGCAACGATGGAGCCCGCGCCGCTGCCGCGCCCGGGACCGACCAGTATGCCAATGTCCTTGGCGTATTTGATGAAATCCCAGACGATCAGGAAATAGTCAACAAAGCCCATGGACTTCACAACGCCCAGTTCGTATTCGAGCCGTTCCACAGCGTCCTGACGGTCCGGGGCGTACCGCTTGCTGAGTCCGTCGCGGCACAACGATTCCAGCAGCGCGGCATGGTCCTCGCCCTCTGGCAGCGGGTAGCTGGGCAGATGACGGGTATTGAAGTCGAATTCCACATGGCAACGTTCGGCGATCTTGGCCGTGTTTTCTATTGCGTCGTCCAGTCCGGGGAACCGCGCGCGCAGCTCGGTCTCGGATTTGACATAAAGCTCCGTGGTCTCCATCCGCATCCGCTGCTCGTCCGACAGCGTCTTGCCGGTTTGGATGCACATCAGCACTTCCTGCGCCTCGGCGTCCGACTGTTCGATGTAGTGACAGTCGTTGGTGATCACGAGCGGGATGTCCATGGATCGCGCCAGCTTGATCAGCGGGCTGAGCACCTGTTTTTGTTCGGCCAGCCCATGGTCCATCAGTTCGATGAAATAGTTGCCCCGCCCAAAGATATCCAGATGCCGCTGCGCCATCTTGCGCGCGTCCCCGTCCCGGCCGTCCAGCAGCAGGCGCGGGATGACGCCCGACAGGCATGCGCTGAGGCAGATCAGGCCTTCTGCGTGCTTTTCGAGCAGCTGGTAATCAATGCGTGGCTTGTAATAGAACCCACGCGTGTAGGATTCGGAGACGAGCTTGATCAGGTTGTGGTATCCGGTTTGGTTTTCGCAGAGCAGAATCAAGTGATTGTAATCGCGCGACAGCGATTGCTTGTCGTCCATGTTCTCGCATACATAGACCTCGCACCCGATCACCGGGTGGATGCCGTTCTTTTTACACGCCTGATAAAAATCCACCACTCCATACATCGCGCCATGATCGGTGATGGCGCACGAATCCATGCCGATCTCTTTTAGCCGCTTCATCAGCCGGTCAATGCGGCACGCGCCGTCAAGGAGCGAGTATTGGGTGTGCAGGTGCAGGTGGGTGAACATGGGTGCGGCTCTCCTTTGTAATGTATTGTGAGGATTTGATCATCAATTCGCTGTCATCCTGAGCGAATGCGAAGGATGACAACCGATGGAGCGATGGGCCGCCCAGTTATGCTTCCTGAATTTTCACCACGCGATATCCCGCGTCCTGGACTTGCTTGATCAATTGGTCGTTGGTGATCGACTGGTTCGCCGACACGTCAGCGCCCTCCAGGTCCACTTTCGCGATCACGCCGTCCAGCTGGTTCAGGGCATTTTCCACCCGCGCGGTGCAGTGACCGCAGCTCATGCCCTCGATCGTCAATCTCTTTTCCATCGTGTCATCCCTCCCGATCCTCATATTTTGTGCCCGCAAACCTTCGCGACATATTGTGCGCATGCTTCGCGCGATAAATCCGCGCGAAGTCCTCCGCTTCGATTCCGTAGCACAACAGCACGTCCGACAGGTACATGAACACGTCGCAGGTCTCCTCGACGAAGTGGTCGCGCACGGCGGGATCGCTCATGATCCCATCACCGCGCTTCTTGATCACGTCGATCATCTCGCCGATCTCGCCGATGCCCCACAGCAGCTTGTTCGATGCCGTCTGCGGTCCGATGGGCTCCCAAATGCCCTTGTACTTCTGCTGCAACTCCCGCTGCATGGAAAGCATGTCGCCAACGGAAACATCCATCACATACCACACCGCCATCTTTTGTCTCTCCACCAATTATACCATATCCGTCCGCGCACGACGCTATTTAACGCAAACTTCCGCTGCCCCACAGCAAGGAAGATTGACAGATTTGCCTGATCAGGGATACAATAAATGTTGGGCTTTCATCAGAATTGGACATTGACCGCATGGGAGGCACGCAGGTGTAGCGCATTGACAGACCCAAACAAACACCCAACAAAAGGAGGGCTATCCCCATGCCACATCCCGAACTGCAACAGGAGGTTGCGCGCAGGCGCACCTTTGCCATCATATCGCATCCCGACGCGGGCAAGACGACCTTGACAGAGAAGCTGCTGCTGTACGGCGGGGCGATCCGGCAGGCTGGTTCCGTCAAGGCGCGCAAGGCCGCAAAATACGCTACGTCCGACTGGATGGAGATCGAGAAGCAGCGCGGCATCTCGGTCACGTCGTCCGCGATGGTGTTTGATTTTGACGGTTACCGCATCAACATATTGGACACCCCCGGCCATCAGGACTTCTCCGAGGACACCTATCGCACCCTGGTCGCCACGGACAGCGCCGTGATGCTGATCGACTGCGCCAAGGGCGTAGAAGAACAGACCGTGAAGCTGTTCAAGGTCTGCAGGCTCAGGAACATACCCATCTTCACTTTCGTCAACAAGCTCGACCGCGCGGGCAAGGACCCGTTCGAGCTGATGGAGGAACTGGAACAGGTGCTCGGCATCCGCAGCTGTCCCGTCAACTGGCCCATCGGCACCCACGGCGACTTCAAGGGCGTCTACCATCGCGACACGCGGATGGTAGAGCTGTACCAGGGCGGAAACCACGGCCAAAGCCAGGTGCAGGTCGTCGAGATCGCGCTGGACGATCCCAAGCTGGAATCGGCCATTGGCAAGGCGTACTATGACAAACTGCAGGAGGATGTGGAACTGCTGGATGTGGCAGGCGATCCCTTTGAGCTGGACAAGATCCTGACCGGCCAACTGACACCGATATTTTTTGGCTCAGCCAGCAACAACTTCGGCGTGGAACCATTCCTGGCGCGGTTCTTGTCCTACACCAAATCCCCCACGCCCCGAGAGGCGGATTGCGGCATCATTGAGCCGACCGACCCCAAATTTACCGGGTTTGTATTCAAGATCCAAGCCAATATGAACCCTGCCCACCGCGACCGGCTGGCGTTCATGCGGATCTGCAGCGGCACGTTTGAGAAGGGCATGGAGGTCTGGCACAGTTCATCCGGCAAGACCATCAAGCTGGCCCAGCCGCAACAGTTCATGGCTCAGGAGCATGAGACCGTGGAGACGGCCTATCCCGGCGACATCATCGGACTGTTCGATCCCGGGATCTTCCGGCTGGGCGATACGCTGTGCACGGGCACTCCGATCCGTTATTCGGGCATCCCGCTGTTCGCGCCGGAATTCTTCTGTCGGGTAAGTCCGCTGGACAGCATGAAGCGCAAGCAGTTCATGAAGGGCATCGTTCAGCTGTCGCAGGAAGGCGCGATTCAGACGTTCAAGCGGCCGCATATCGGCCGTGAAGAGATGATCGCAGGCGTCGTCGGCGTGCTTCAGATGGACGTGCTGGAATACCGCCTGAAGCTGGAATACGGCGTGGACTTGGTGCGCGAGGGCCTGCCGTTCCGCTATGTGCGATGGGTGGCAGACACGCCCAAGCCACTGGAGAAGCTGCGTTTGACGAGCACCACAGCCATTGCCCAGGACAGCGCCGAGCGGCCCGTGCTGTTGTTCGAGAACGAATGGAGCATCCGGCTCGCACTGGAGAACAACGAGGGCCTCGTTCTGAAAGAAACCGCCGACCGGCTTGAGGCAGACGAGATGATGTAACGGGTTTGTCGCCTGCGGTCGTTACCCCCACCCTAATCTGATACACAGAGGAGCAATCACTTTGAACACAACTCGAACTGACCTTCGCAACATTGCCATCATCGCCCATGTCGACCACGGCAAGACCACCTTGGTTGACGAAATGCTGAAACAGGGCGGTGTTTTCCGCGAAAACCAACAGGTGGCCGAGCGCGTCATGGACAGCAATGATCTGGAGCGCGAGCGCGGCATCACCATCCTGGCCAAGAACACCGCGGTGCACTACGGCGACGTGAAAATCAACATCGTCGATACCCCCGGCCACGCGGACTTTGGCGGCGAGGTGGAGCGCGTACTGAAGATGGTCTCCGGCGTGGTGCTGCTGGTGGATTCCTTTGAAGGGCCAATGCCGCAGACCCGATTCGTGACGAAAAAAGCGCTGGAACTGGAGCTGCCGGTGATCATCTGCGTCAATAAGATGGACCGCCCCGATCAGCGCTGCGCCGAGGTCGTGGACGAAACGCTCGAACTGCTGCTGGAGCTGGACGCGACCAACGAGCAGCTGGACAGCCCCGTAGTGTTCACATCCGGCCGCGACGGCAAGGCGACCCTGGACCTTTCCGAGCCCGCCGAGGACCTGCGCCCGCTGTTCGACACCATCCTGCGCCACATCCCGGCGCCCGTGGGCGATCCGGACGCGCCGCTGCAACTGCTGGTTTCGACCATCGACTACAACGACTACATCGGCCGCGTGGGCATTGGCAGAATCGAGCGCGGCAGCCTTCGCGCGGGCCAAATGGCCGTGCGCTGCACATTCGGCGAGTCCGGCGTGAGCCAGCCGACGCGGCTGGGCGGGCTGTTCACTTTCGACGGGCTGAAGCGCGTACCCGCCGAAACCGCGCAAATGGGCGATATTGTGGCCATCTCGGGCTTTGAGGACCTGTCCATCGGCGACACGATCTGCGAGCCCGGCATGGCGGACCCGCTGTCTTTCGTGAAAATCTCGGACCCGACCGTGTCTATGAACTTCTGCGTCAACGACAGCCC
>JAVBTW010000074.1:0-4075 GCA_031555975.1 Eubacteriales bacterium | reverse complement strand
CCATCCTGGACGGCGACATGTCAACCGATTGGATTGCCGACCGCGAGGGTCGCAACTTCCAGCGGCTGAACGAGCTGTACGCGGTCAACGGCCAGATCGGGTTCCGCATCACGCAGCGGGTGGATGGCCGGCTGGTGCTGCCCGAGGCCGTGAAGGTGCTGGCCGTCAAGGCGGCCTGATGAAGAAGGGAGCGAGAGCATGAGCAGCAGCACCAAGAACTACACCGCCCAGGGCGGCGCGCTGACCGTGATCGGCGGCGAGCTGCAGATCCTGGGCAGGCTGACCGTGGACCCGGACGCCGAGGTGGTGGGCCTGTTCGGCGCGCGGGTGGGCGAGGCGGAGTTGGTGGGTGTCGGCCCCGTGGACGCGCAGCCCGACAGCACGGCCACCAGCGTCGCTCAACTGCGCGAGGACTTCAACGCGCTGCTGGGCAAGTTGCGCGCGGGCGGGATCCTCGCGGACGGCAGCGAGCCCGCTGTCCCTGCATCGGACGGCGAGCCGTGATCGTCAGCGTGCGCCAGCTGAAGCGCAACCTGCGCATTCAGCACGACGACGAGGACGCATCCAGGCTGGACCTACGCCGGCGTGTTCATCGACGAAGCGCTCACCGGCACCAAGGACACACGGCAGGGGTTTCAGGATCTGTTGGACGCGTGCCGCGCGGGGGACATCGATCTGGTGCTGGTGAAGTCGCTGTCCAGGTTCGCGCGCAACACGGTGACCATGCTGGAGTGTGTGCGCGAGCTGCGGGATCTAGGCGTAGACGTTTTCTTCGAGAGAGAGGGCATCCACACCAGCAGCGGGGACGGGGAGTTGCTGCTCACCATCCTCGCCGCCTACGCGCAGGAGGAGAGCTTGTCAGCAAGCGAAAACACCAAGTGGCGCATTCGGAACCAGTTCGCGGAGGGCATGGTTCACGGTAGGGCGCTGTTGGGATATAAACTTGAGCGCGGCCGCTCGGTTCCAGTGCCGGAAGAAGCGGAGATTGTGAGAACGATCTTCGCCGACTACCTTTCCGGCATGGGAATGCTTGCCATTGCCAAGAAGCTGAACGCAGCGAGCGTGCCTACCCGGCTCGGTGCTGCTTGGCATCCCAATAGCATCGCGCAGATATTGAGTAACACAACCTATATGGGCGATCTGTGGCTGCAAAAGACGTTCACAGTGGACCACCTGGGGAAGAAGCAGCGCGCCAACAAGGGCGAGCTGACCAAGTATCTGGTGCAGGACAAGCACGAGCCGATCATCGACCCCGAGACGTTCCAGTCGGTGCAGCGGGAACGCGCGCGTCGGGCGGAACGCCATCATCCATCAAATGAGGCGCCGCCACGGTATCCGTTCACCGGGCTGATCACCTGTGGCCACTGCGGCAAGCACTATCGGCGCAAGATCGCCAACGCGGGCTCGCCCTACCAAAAGCCGGTGTGGATCTGCGGCACGTTCAACACCAAGGGGAAGGCGTACTGTCCGTCCAAGCAGATCCCGGAACCGATCCTGATGGCGTCCTGTGCAGAAGCACTGGGCGCTTCTTCTTTTCATGAAACGGATTTCCTGCGTCGCGTGAAGGGCATCACCGCGGTGGACGGTAATCGGCTGATATTCGAGATGGCCGATGGCGAGCGGATCGAGCGCACCTGGCAACACAAGTCTCGACCCGATGCCTGGAACGATGACAACCGCCGGCGCGCCCGCGAACATAAATTGACAGCACTGAACAGGAGGAGCACCAATGAGCCAAGCAGCGACCAATAGCGGTTTTCGGGTGACGCCGTTCCCGGCGACGCGAACCCTGTTTTCCCAGCCGCTCTCCACGGAAACGTTCAAGAAGAAGGTCGCCGGCTATGCGCGCGTATCCACCGACACCGAGGAGCAGCAGGGCAGCTACGAGATGCAGGTCAAGCACTACACCGAACTCATCAAAGGGAATCCGGCGTGGGAGTTCGTGGACGTATACACCGACGAGGGCATCTCGGGTACCGACATGCGGAAACGCGACGGATTCAACCGGATGATCCAGGATGCACTGGACGGAAAGATCGATCTGATCGAGACCAAGAGCATCTCGCGTTTTGCCCGCAACACAGTGGACAGCCTGACTGTGGTTCGGATGCTCAAGGACAAGGGTATTGAGGTGCATTTTGAAAAAGAGGGCATCTACACATTGGACAGCAAGGGCGAGTTGCTGATCACCATCATGTCCAGCTTGGCGCAGGAGGAGAGCCGCTCGATCTCGGAGAACGTGACCTGGGGCATCCGCAAGAGGTTCGCGGACGGCAAGTTCTCCATGCCGTACAAGCAGTTCCTTGGGTATGAGAAGGGTCCCAACGGCAAGCCCAAGATCGTCGAGAGCGAGGCCAAGACCGTGCGGCTGATCTACCAGCTGTTCCTCGGCGGGCTGAGCACAAACGCCATCGCCAAGCGCCTAACCGGCAACGAGATCCCAACGCCCGCTGGCAAGCGCGTGTGGCAGGGCACTACGGTGGAGAGCATACTGACCAACGAGAAGTATAAAGGCGAGGCGCTATTGCAGAAGAAGTTCACGGTGAACTTCTTGACCAAGGAGCGCAAACTGAACAATGGCGAACTCCAACAGTTCTATGTCGAGAACAGCCATCCGGCCATTATTGAGCCGGATGTTTTTGATATGGTGCAGCATGAGATGGCGAAGCGCAAGCAGAATAAGCACATCCGCTGCGGGGATTCGCCGTTTTCGGCGCGGATCCTCTGCGCAGACTGCGGCCATTACTACGGTCGCAAGACATGGCACTCTGGCGCCAGCTTTGAAAAGTTGATCTGGCGCTGCAACTACAAATACGCTGGTAAACAGAAATGTACCACGCCGCACTTCTACGAGGACGAGCTGAAGGCGGCGTTCGTGCGGGCGTTCAATCAGATGATCACCGACAAGGATGAGATTCTACAGACGCTGGCGGCAATTCTGGACGGGTTGCTAGATACTGAGGCCCTCGAAGTTAACAGTGAGGCCGTAGTAGGTGAGATCATCACCATAAAGGAAAAAATGGCCTCGCTGGTCGAGGAAAACGCGAGGCGCGCCATGAACCAGGGGGCCTACCTCCAGCGGTTCGTTGCGATGAAGGGCGAACTGGACGCTCTGATGGCGCAGCGCGGCCAGATTGAGGCTGAGTTACTCGCCCGCCGGGCCCGAAAGGCACAGATCGGCGAGTTCATGCAGACGCTGAACGCCGGTGTAATGACAGAGTTCGACGAGGAAGTGTTCCGATCGGTGGTCGAGTCGATAGCGACGGGGGAAGATAGGAGCTTGACCTTCCAGTTTATCGATGGGACAGAGATCAAAGTATAATACTGAAATAATGTGACACGCCTTTTCACTTCGATGGGATTTCGAGGTGAGAAGGCGTGTTTTTTGTCGTTTGGGCAACGTGTGGCGACCGTACTATCGCCCCATATCCTCTTTCAGTATGTTCAGCGCCCAACTGTGCTTCTTGCCCGCGCCAGGATAACGAATGCCATACCCACCATCAAAGGATGCGCTATGAGGCGCTCTCACAAGTTCAGGACGCTTTTCGATGTATCCGTTCTCAATGTAGTAGTTGCCCGTGACAAACGGAGCATTATGTGTGAGCACATATTCCATGATCAGCATCAGTTTGCCAAAGTTTCTGGTCAGCGTCTTGAAGCATGGCGTGTAGAAGAACGGCATAGCGCCCGATCCGGCCTTTTTGAGCAGACTTAGCAAGGCGGAATCCAGTTCCTCGGACATCCCATTTTGTACGATCTTGTCGATGGATTTCAGCCCGCCCTCAGTAGTGGTATCTATTTCGGGGATGGTCAGTGGCACGGTTTCCACTTTCACATAGGACGTGGTCTTATCCTCAGCTGTGGCGATGCCTCTCAAGGCGGCGCAGGCAACTGGGTATTTCGACAGGATGTCCTGGTAGTAATTATATGGGAATACAGAACTCATTTTGCCGCACAATTCCGCGAAATCCAGCTTCCCGAAATGGATAATCGCATCCTGGGTGATCTGCTTGATCTGGTCATCGCTGAGGTGCTTGGATAAACCGGCTTTTTTGAAATCGCTGCTGAAAATCGG
>JAVBTW010000116.1:0-7866 GCA_031555975.1 Eubacteriales bacterium | reverse complement strand
GAACGCAGCGAAGGATCTTCCTCTAGTTTCGAGGAAGATCCTTCGCTGCGCTCAGGATGAAGACCCAACCGTCAGCAAGCCTGGGCGATGTGGTCCCTCAATCGCGCGAATGCCCTTCGGCCTGATCCGAATCGGCCTTGGTGCAGTGAATGGTGCCTGCCGGATGCTGCACGGGTGCATAGATCGAGTACAGCTTGATGGGCAGGCCGCCCGTGTTGACCAGGTTGTGCCAAGTGCCAGCCGGGATGAAAATCGCGGAATCTGCACCCACATCCTGCCGGTAGCCCAGATTGTTCTGCGCAGCGCCCATCATGACCCTGCCCTGGCCCTGTTCCAACCGCAGGAACTGATCCAGATAGTCGTGCATCTCCAAGCCGATTTCGCCATTCGGCGGAATGCACATGAGCGTCATCTGCAAGTGAGCGCCGGTCCACAGTGTGCGGCGAAAGTAGGGATTCTGCAGCGTCGCCTCGTCAATGTTCACTACGAGGGGTTCGGGGCCAAAATCGGGTCCGACGGAGATGCAGCGCTGGGCTGTGCAGGGCAAACCGACCGCTTGTTGCGCGGCCGGCTGCCCGGATGGCAGCGGCTGGGGCTGGACGGCGTTTGATGCCGCCATGACTTGCCCCTTGCCGCCGGACGGGAAGGGTTCTCTCTGGCCAGGGACAGGGTGCATTCTGCTGGACAAGTACATAATGATCCCCTTTCAGCTATGTAAAGCCGACAATGATCGGGCGAAGCCCGGGACGCTCATCGAAAACGTCCTTTACTGCCAGCCTATGAGCCATAATTGCCATTGGTGAGATTTCAGAGACAAGACATAAAAATGCCATCCATGCGCGCCCTCCTTTGCGGAAACGCATTTTTTTCGCGCGCACTGCCCATAATACACCCGAAAACTCAAAACGAGGGTGGATTGATCGTATGTCTCTTGGACTCATTCTGTTGATCGCCGTGGCAGTGCTGATCCTGTTTGGCGTGGCTCAGCGGGTGCTGGATAAGTTGCGGCTGACAGATCGGCAGGCGATTCTGTTCGCGGCGCTGATCTTCGTGGGCGGACTGATCCCCGACATCCCCGTGACGAACCTGTTCTCGTTCAACATCGGCGGTGCGCTGGTGCCGCTGGGCCTGTGCATCTTCCTGCTCATCAAGGCGGGCACCGCATGGGAAAAATGGCGCGCCATCATCGCGTCGCTGCTGACGGGCGTGGCTGTGTTCCTGCTGGGCCGGTATCTGCCCAATGAACCGGAACAGATGGGTTTTGACCCAAACTATGCCTATGGGCTGGCCGCAGGCGTGGTGGCGTTTGTGTTCGGCGGCTCCCGACGCGGCGCGTTCGTGGCGGGCGTGATGGGCGTACTGCTGGCCGATACCGCTCAAGCCGTCATGATCTGGAGCGTCGGCATCATGCAGCCGCTGAAGTTGGGCGGCGGCGGCGCGTTGGACGCGGTGGTCATTTCCGGACTGTTGGCGGTACTGCTCTCAGAGTTGGTTGGCGAGTTGATTGAGCGCGCCAAGCGCGGAAGCCACAAGGACGAGGAGGACCGCGAATTTGAGAGCGGCGAGTTCGTGAGGAGGGAAAAGCGCAAATGAAAAGACTGATCGCGATCCTGACGCTCGCGCTGCTGCTGATGCCCTATCCCATGGCGCGGGCGGACGCCCTAGACTTTTTTGAATCGGACGACCAGATCTACCAACTCGTGAATGAACAAGGCCAATATATCACCAGCCGCGCGGGCCGCATCTACGAGGGTGATGAGTACATCAGCGGCGACAATCAGCTGTACCGCGTAATAACGGTGGACGACGCGGCGCACAGCGCCACCGCCCAGCATGTGGGCGCCGAACCTGACCTGACCGCCAATGAAGCAACGCAGGTGGCGGCGCTGGTGAACGCGTCAGCCGCCACCGCAAAACCCGATGCCAAGGAAAGCGCAAACGAGGCCGATGGCAAGGGCAAGAAACTCATCTGCATGTACTCCACCCACAGCGACGAGTCCTATATCAAGGGCGACGGCACACAGAGCAAAGAAGGGCACGGCGGCATCTACGACATTGGCGATGACCTAAAAGCAAACCTGGAGAAACTTGGATGGACGGTGGAATACAGCAAGGAGACTTCTCTGCCCCACGACGCGGGCGCGTATCGCCGCTCCCGGCAGATCGCAGAAGACTTCATCAAGCAACAGCCCACCGCGCTACTGGACATACACAGAGACGGCATCCCCAACGAATCTGAGTACACCACCACCGTGGACGGCGAGGACATGACTCAGGTGCGGCTCTTCGTTGGCCGAAACAACCCCAACGCTTCTGCCAACCGCTCGCTGGCCAAGAAATTGAAGGCCGATGCCGACAAGCAGTATCCCGATTTCATCAAGGACATCTTCATAGGCAAGGGCAACTACAATCAAGAGCTCTATCCCCAGTCCCTGCTGCTGGAATTCGGTACGCACACGTCGGAGAAGGACCATGTGGAGAAGTCTACGAAGGTCATGGCCGATGTGCTGGACAATGTGCTTGGGTCCGGTACGGCCAAAGCCGAAGGCGCTGAGGGCGCTGCCGGTGCAAAGACGCAGAATGCGTCCGGGGCGACAGGAATCGCGTGGATTGTCGGCATTGCGATCGTGGGTGCGGCCATTTACGGTCTCGTCTCCACGGGCACACTGGGGAATTGGAAGGAAAAGCTGGCGCGCGGCAGCAGCGAGGTCACGGGCGGCTTGATCGGGAAGCAGCGGGACGACGAACGTGACAAGGACGGGCACAAGTAATACAGACAGGGGATGAACCAAAATATAACAGGCCGTTTGGCATCAAAACGGCCTGTTATGTGTCTTTTTTGCGCAAACCCAGTTGACAAATTGTGGTACATGGCATATGCTTATGAAGATGCGCTCTTGCCGGAAAAACGGTTTGCCGCAGGGGGATTCTGCGCAAAACTTAACATTACAAACTTGGGAATCGTGTTAACCAAATAAGCAATCATTGTCGTCTAATAAGTAGTTGGGATTGCTTGGGTTACAGGACAAATGGGTTGCGGGCCGCTCCATGACATGCGCGAAAAAACACGAGTCGTTGCCAATTTGTTACAAATTTAAGTCGAAAACGTATTTACAAATCAATCTCAACCGTGTTATAATGGAGTACGCTGATCTGATATACTAAAGTCGAATGAAAATGTTGGGGGTCGATTTCTTATGAAGCATGCAACCATCTCGTTCCGCAGACTCTTTAGTGCCCTGCTGGTCGTGGTCATGTTGTTGGCCAGTGTGCCTGCCATGGCCGCCTCTAAGGGCGACATCATCAAAGTGAGCGGGGATTATGCTAGGCTTCGCGCCCAACCGAAATCCGGCTCCGTCGTGTTGTCCAAAGTCCGCAAGGGCACAAAAGCCATCTATCTGGGCCAAAAGTCCGGCTGGGTAAAAATTGAACTGTCCAACGGCAAGACCGGTTACATGTATAAGAGCATGCTGAGCGGCTACAGCGCGCCGAAGGTTGGCAAGCTGTACAAGTCGCGCCTGTCCAGCGGCAAGTTGGCAGTCTACGCAAAGCCCAACAGCAAGTCCAAGAAGCTCGGCACCCTCAAGAACTCAAGCACCGTCGTGTTGCTGGGCCGCAAGGGCTTCTGGGGAAAAATCCGCGTGGTCAAGACCGGTGGCGTGGGCTACGTCAACGTGAAATACCTCCGGTCGTCCAAGTAATCCACAGGATTAGCGCAAACCCCTGACGTTGACAAAGACAAACTGCCCCCGGCTCCAAACTGAGCCGGGGGTTTTGCGCATCCACTTGATCGGCGCGCGCGCGTCGATCAAGTGGATGCGCTCTCCTCGAATGGAACAACCGAGGGCCAATTTCCTCAAAACCTGCGTGTTTCTCGTTTGGCACTCGTGCTTAATCCTCTATATGTCCGGCCTCCAAAGGGCTGATGGTGAGGCGCTGAGTGCCATCGGCGTCTTCGGCGTATTCGATGGTTTTTCCATCCGCGATGCGCGTACCGTCCTGTTTCATCAAGTCCAGCGCCTGATACATCATCGAGTCCTCAATCGTGTCGTCCATCGCCATCAGCAGCACGGTGAACGGGATCTTCACGTTCCCTTTCCCCATCAGCTGAATCTGCGTCACCCCGTCACCCAAAAGATCCGCATGCAGCACCGTGTCGTTGTTGAGTTCCACCGCGGCACTGTCGCGCGTCACAGCCATCTCGGACATGTCATATTGCACGATCTTCGTCGGGCGACTCATCAGCGCCTTCAGCTCGTCCAGCGTCATCAGCGTCTGAGGCGACTTTTTGGCGTCTTCAGAAAACAACAGCTCCTGGAACTCCCGGTCGCAGAGGCCCGTCTGTTCCATGCCGTTCACCAACTGGAAACGCACGATGCCAGCCCGGGTTTTCGTGCCAAACCAGCCGTCCGCCTTGCCGCTCAGATAGCCCAGATCCGCCATTTTCTGTTGGATCTCCTTGATTTGCGCGTCGTATTCGTCCAAACCATAATCCTTCACGTAGGTGTATGCCAGCGCGCCAGAGGCCATCGTCAGCGCAAGCACACAGCCCAACAGAAACGCTACAGCCCTTTTCATAGGTCCCTACTCCTTCGTCCGTCCCGGCAGGATAAACCGCAGGAAATGTTGAATATGCTCATCCCAATAGCCCCATGTATGCGCACCCGCATCCTCTTCGTATGCATAGCGGAACGGGTCACCCTCAAGGCCACGGAAAAAATCGCGCGTGACATGCGCGTTGGACAGCAGGAAATCATCCGTTCCGCAGCAATGATAGATGCGCGGCAGCGGACCGCCCGCCTCGATCGAGGCCATGGCAGCCCTCATCATCTCCTCCATCTCAGTGGCCGGATCCTGATCACCAAAAGACAGCGTATAACTTTCGCGAATGCCCGGTTCCTCAAGCCGTTGGGGCTGAAAATTGCTGAGTCCCGCACTCAAGCAGCCCACGGCCGCATATTGCTGAGGCCGCATCAGACCCAGCCGCAGCGCACCCGCGCCGCCCATGGATAGCCCGCACACGAAGTTGTCCTCGCGCTGCGCTGACAGCGGAAACATCTGGCCCATGATTCGCGGTAACTCGTCGGCAAAAAAGGTGAAATACTTGCCGCCGTGCGCCATGTCTCGGTACCTGCTCATGCGCGCGTTGGCCATGACGACCGCCAGCCCCGCATGGCGGGCATAGCGATCAATGGACGTCTCGCGCACCCACGCGGTGTGGTCGTCAGATGCGCCGTGGAGCAGCCACAGCACCGGATGCAGCTTCCCGTTCGCCACCTCCTCAGTCGTCCTTTCGGGGAGGATGACCGTGGCAGGTACGCCCATGCCCAGCGTCTCAGACATGATATGCATGCGGATGTGCGCCATCATTGGTCACCTCTCTTTCGCAGCGGCAGCCACTTGAGCACGGACTGGATCTCGCGATCCCAGTAGAACCACGTATGGTCGCCAGCGCTCTCTGTGTAGGTCAGGTCATAGCCCAGCTTTTCCAGGTGGTCGCGCATGGTGAGGTTATCCCGATACAGGAAATCCTCTGTGCCGCACCAAATGAACACCTTGGGCCTGTCCTCCGGCGCGAGCTTGTCAGCGCGAACCAACAGGTCATTTTCAGATCCGCACACCTTGTCCAAATCGCCCAGGATGTCGCTGAACAGCCGCCGTTCACCATCGCCGATGTCATCCATTCGGCCCAATCGCTCCGCGAGTCCGGCCACATCCAAGGCGCCGCTCAGTGGGGCCGCGTGGCTGAATAGGTCTGGCGCGCACAACCCGCATTTCAGCGCGCCATAGCCGCCCATCGACAGGCCCGCCACGAACGTGTCCTTCCGCTCCGTCGTAATCTGCGGGAACAGCCCCGCGACGACCTTCGGCAGCTCCAGCGTGATGAAGTCAAAGTAGTTTTCACCAAGGGCCATGTTGGTGTACCAGCCAAGGTAAGTGGTCGGCATGATGACGGCCAGATCATAGGCGTCCGCGTAGCGCTCGATGGACGTCCAGCGCTGCCAGGCGGTCTGGTCATCAGACATGCCGTGCAGCAAATACAGCACTTGAAATGGCTCCGTCGCCGCGCGCTGCGGCAGAATGACGTCCATCTCGGTGTGCATCAGCAGCGTCTCCGAGAAGAAGTCCACATGAAGCAAGGCCAATTTGATCCCTCCCCTAGCGCCATTGATTCCCGCCTCATTATACCACTTATCGGTGCAAATGTGAATCAGCGCGGGAAAAAACAGCGATGCCCAGCCCCACCAGGATCAGCAACACCGTCGCCATGATCGCCGCGCGCTCGGCAAAAAACGTGTGCGCAAGCGCGGGAACGCTGGCAGGGCTTGGCGACATCCGCAAATGGAGTCCGCAGATGAGCGCTGACAGCACGGCCTGGACAGCCTTGCCAAGCGCCAACCGATGCCAGGGTAGCCCTAATGGTTTTAGGCGGCCCGCGTTCTGGACAAGAATGGCGATACCACTGAGACCCACGCAACCGGAGATCAGCACGAGCGCCGCGTCCGGGTGAACAGGCAACTGCGCCAGCAACTCGCTGCCGCCGGAAACCTCAATGAGGGCGAGCAGCCACGGCTCCCAACGGACGCCGAAGCATTGCACCGCAAGCCGTGCGACGACCGAAAACAGCACCATATAGCCGCAGACGGTCAGCACGATCAACGCGGCCTCCCGCACGCCGCCACCCGGCGCGGCCTCGGGCTGCGGTGTGACTTTGACCACATCCTTGCGCCAAGCGAACCGGAAAAACAGGCCGGAGATGAGAACCGCAAAAAGCTGACTGCGCATGAGCACATTGCCTGCCTGTGCGGAGCCAAGGATCGAAACGCCGATGCCGCTGACGAGGAAGAGCGGGCTGAGTCCGGAACAGAGCAGGGCCGCTCGGGAGAGCTCACCTCGACTCATGTTGGCATCCGCGAGCCGCGCCAGAGAGGTGGACCCGGCAGGGCTGCCCGCAATGAGGCCGAGAATGGCCGCACCGGCCGCCCGACCGGGAACCTTGAACAAACGGCGCAGGAGCGGCCCAAAAAGGCGTTCATAGAGCGCTGCGGCATCCGCGCTGGCGAGCACGGGGAGTATCATGAAGAATGGCAGCATCGCCGGCGCATAAGCGGTCGCCCAGGTGAGAATGGCGGATTTGGCGGCGGCAACGGCCTCTGTCGGATAGAGGATCAGCGCCCAGCACAGGATGAGCGACGCGAGGAGCTTGGGTTTGATGCGCATGGTGTGAACACCCCCTGTCCCAAATCGTATGCGCACCCGCCACATTCTACCCCCATGCAAGCCATCGAAGTGGAGCGGGCGCCCAGAGAGATTTCATCCCTCTCGCGCCCGCCCCACTTCGATGTCGCTCTGACGTGATGTCAGAATATGCCGATTTCGGCCACGCAGATGCGTCGGTCCGTGGTGCCATGCTCGACCTCATCCACATCAATCGAGATGTCCGTTACCGTCTCCACTTCCCCAAACGGCAACACAATCGCACATCCAAACCCCAACCCCACGTCCCGCAAATCAAATGCCCGTGTCGCGCCGTTGCTCGTCTTGACCGTCACCACCGCGGGCCGTTCGTTCCGCTCAAACTCGTCCACCGACTTCATGTGCCCCGGGGCGATCACGAGGCCTCGCACCGCTGTCGGTTCCGGAAAATTCAGTCCGATCGACGCGTTCTCCGCGCCAGCGTCACAAGCCCAGCATGTGTGCAAGTTTCCGTCCAGCACGTTCCCCGCCTGGTATCCGTCCAGCTCCGTCGCCGATACCGCAGCCATCGCCACCGGCAGCGCAGCCTCACTGCGCACAAAGCGGACGATCCGCGCGCCAAACACAGATTCCGGGGCCGGTTCCAACACCGCAGATGCGTTGAAGCAG
>JAVBTW010000264.1:0-14844 GCA_031555975.1 Eubacteriales bacterium | reverse complement strand
AGGACGAACTGGTCGAGCTGCAGCCCGGCGACTACCTGAACATCCCGGCCCATCGCCAGCATCGGCATGGACGTGCCCAAATTTCGCGCTTATGCCAGCGAGCCGTTTCTCGCATCGATCAACGCAGGCGCCGCGCAGGGCACATTCCGCGCGATCGCCTTCGGTCAGCAGATGCAGGTGAGCTATCTGCGCTCACGCCAGAGCGGATTTGTGTACTTGTCGCTGATGCCAGTCGAACAGTACACGCGCAGCATGATGGCCGCGTCGATGCAGGGCTTGCTCGTAGGCTTGGTCGCGGCAGCCGCTGCGGTGCTGGTATCCATCGGCTATTCGATGCGGTTCAGCCGCCCGATAGAGATGCTGAGGGCCGCCATGAACCGCGCCGCCACGGGCGACTTGACGGTCCGCGCGGACTACCGGCGCACGGACGACTTTTCCCAGATCACCGACGGCTTCAACCACATGATCGGCCGCATCCAGCAATTGATGCAAGACCTCAAGACGGAAGAACTGCTGCTGAAGGAGGCAGAACTGCGCAACCTACAGGCGCAGGTGAATCCCCACTTTCTCTACAACACACTGGAAACCATACACTGGATGGCGGGCCTGAACCGCACGAAAGAAGTGAAGGAGCTGTCGATGTCGCTGGCCAGCTTTTACCGCGCCACACTCAGCCAGGGCCGAAAGACCGTCACAGCGCGCGAGTCGTTTGACATGATCCGCGAATACCTGGCGATCCTCACGGCGCGTTACGGCGAGCGGTTCACCGCCACCTATGACGAGCCACCGGAACTGGACAATGAGCAGGTGCTGCATCTGGTGCTGCAGCCGCTGGTGGAAAATGCCATTCAGCACTCCATCGAGCGCGTGGCCTACCATGTCAACCTTTACATCGGCATCCGCGAGGATGGCGGCGACCTGATCATGACCGTGCACGACGACGGCGCGGGCATTGATGGGGAAACACTGGCCCGCATCCGCGCCACGCTGGACGACGAAACACAAAGCCCGGAAGGTTTTGCGCTGCAGAACGTGCACCGACGCATCCGGCTGATGTACGGCGACCGTTATGGGCTCGAAATCGAAAGTGAACAGGGGAACTACACGCGCGTGTCCGCGCGAATGAAAAAGCTGACAGGAGAAACAAATGTATAATTTGATGATCGTTGACGATGAAAAATGGATCCGACACGGGCTGGCACAGGCGATTGACTGGTCCCCTCTCAAAGTCACGCTGGTGCGCGAGGCCGAAAACGGCGAGCAGGCGCTGCGCCTGGCGGCCGAACAGCGGCCCGATGTGGTGATCACCGACATCCGCATGAGCGGCATGGGCGGATTGTCCCTCTGCGAAGAACTGCAGACGCGCTATCCCGGCATCCAGATGATCTTGATCAGCGGCTATCGCGAGTTTTCGTTCGCCCAAAAGGCGCTCCGGCTTGGCGTGGCGGACTATCTGCTCAAGCCCATCGACGAAACCGCATTGCTGTCCGCCGTGAAACTATGCCTCGCGCGAACGCCAAGGCTCGAAGTCGCGCCTGCGTCCACCCCAAACCCCGAACCCGCAACCGAGTTGCACCCGGCCGTGCGCGCCGTGATGCAATATGTCGAACAGAACTACGCACGAAAAATCAGCCTGTCCACCGCCGCCGCCCATGTGCACATGAACAATTCGTATCTGTCAAAGCTGTTCACGGACGAGATGAAGGAAAACTTCACCCACTATCTCGCCCGCGTACGGATTGACCACGCCATCGAAATGCTCGCCGATCCGAGCATGAAAATCTACCAAATCGCCGGAAACGTCGGCTACCCTGACGCGAAGTACTTTGTGACGACGTTCAAAGAGCTCACCGGCTATACCCCATCGGAATGGCGGGTGAGGGGCGAGGGGCAATGAACGACCCTGGGTAAGCGACGACTCATTCGTCGGTGGCCAGCACGGTGGCTTTCCGTCCTGTTGGACTTGCAGCAACCAAAGCTGTAGCCGCGACGCATCAATACATAAATCAAAGAACCCTCAGAAACTCATCGTTTCCAAGGGTTCTTTAACTGGCGTGCCTGGAGGGATTCGAACCCCCGACCTTTTGGTTCGTAGCCAAACACTCTATCCGGCTGAGCTACAGGCACTTGTGCGACAACGCCTGATTATTATAGCGCTTATGTGGGGGGGTTGTCAATGGTTTGCGGCGGTTTTTTGGCAGAAATACCGTTAAGCTTTGCGATGGCACCGATGCATTTTCCTATTGTTTCCTTTTGGCTTGTGTGATAAACTCAATAAGGTTGAATGTAACCGATTAGCATGAGGAGGCCATGGTTATGAGTGTGCTGGATGCGAGGATCGCGACGTTCTGCGGATATCCTGGCGGCGACATGAAGTGGCGGCTTGAGAAGGAATTGGCCTACGCCAGGAGGGTATCGGACCAAGTTGGCGGCAAGCATGACGCGCTGCTAAGCAAGGCGTTGGATGCGGCGGATGACGCTTTTTCGCGAGATGGCGCGATCACCAGCGCCGCGGTCAAGGCGATTGAGGATTTGCTGTCGCCCATGGCTGCAGACTGCAAGAAATTCAAGTTGCTGTTTGTGGGGCATGCGCACATCGACATGAACTGGATGTGGCGCTATGACGAGACGGTGTCGATTACGCTGGACACGTTCAGGACGATGCTGAATCTGATGAAGGAGTTTCCCAAGTTCACTTTCGCGCAGTCGCAGGCATCAACCTATGCGATCGTAGAGGAACATGAGCCGGAGATGATCGAGGAGATCAAGGCGGCGATCCAGCGCGGGCAGTGGGAAGTCTCCGCATCGACCTGGGTAGAGGCGGACCGCAACATGCCAAACGCGGAGTCGGTGGCCAGACATTTCCTTTATACAAAGCGCTATTTGCCAAAGCTGCTGGGGATCTCTGAGGACGCACTCAATTTTGATTTTGAGCCGGACACGTTTGGGCATCACCAGAACGTGCCTGAGCTGCTCGCGGACGCGGGCGTGAAATATTACTACCATTGCCGCGGCGAACAGGAAGCGGTGCTTTACCGTTGGAAGTCGCCTTCCGGACGCGAGATCCTGGTCTTCAGAGAGCCCTGGTGGTATCTTGGGTCCGTAGACGGCGATCATGCGCAGGATGTGCCGGAGCTTTGTTCGCGGCATGGGCTGGACACGTGGATGACGGTGTACGGCGTGGGCGATCACGGCGGCGGACCGACGCGGCGCGACCTGGAGCGGATCGTGGACATGGGCACATGGCCGATCTATCCGCGCGTGGAATTTGGCACGTACGCGGCGTTTTTCAAGGCGGCGGAACAAGCGAAAAAACTGCCGCTGCTCACAGGCGAGCGCAACTTCGTGCTGCATGGGTGCTATACCACACAGACGCGGATCAAGCAGGGCAACCGGATGTCGGAGCGGATGTTGTTTGACGCGGAGGGCATGAACGCGTTCGCGAACCTGTCCGTGGCCACGCCCTATCGGCGCGCGGCTTATGAAGACGGCTGGCGCAGGGTATTGTTCAACCAGTTCCACGACATCATTCCGGGTTCGGGCGTGATCGACACCCGCGAGCATGCGATGGGGTATTATCAGCAGGCCTTCTCGGTGGCCGCCAGCGGGCTACGCGCGGCGCTCGGCGGGATCGCGGGCGCGATCGACACCAGCAAGTTCCTCGACACACCGCTGGCGGGGACCACCGGTGAGGGCGCGGGCCAGGGGTTCGGCGTGTACGACTTCAAACTGGGCCAGGTGTCTCGCGGGGGCGGCAAGAACCGCGTGTTCCATGTGTTCAATCCGTTGCCGCAGCCGCGCAAAGAGGTCGTGGAGTTTGTGCTGTGGGACTATCTGGACCCGCTCGACCGGATCGAATTCTTCGATCAGAACGGCACGGTCGCGCGGCACCAGGTGCTGGATGAGAAATACCATGAATATTGGCAGCATCAGTGGGCCAAGGTGATGGTGGAGGTCGAGATTCCAGCGATGGGCTATGCGACGTACGGGCTGCGGCTGAAGCCGGAGGCGGAGATGAAGCCGCGTTACCGGAACGATCCGCGCGTACACAAGCCGTTTGAGATGGTGCTGGAAAACGACCAGATCCGGGCGGTGTTCGATCCCGAGGGCGGGTCGCTGGTCGCTTTGGCCGATGTCCGGACCGGCGTTGAAGCGCCCGTGATTGAGGCGGACTTCCGTCTGATCGACGAGGATGCCTCTGAGGGCATGACCAGCTGGGTTGTGGGACGATACATGCAAGTGGACCGCGTGGGTGAGCGTTCCACCATCAAGCTGGTGGCGGAGGGTCCCCTGTACAAAGCATACGCTGTTGAAGTGCCGTTTGGCAACCGTTCGAAGTTGACCTACACCGTTTCGCTCAGGGCAGGCGAGCGGCGCGTGGAGTACGATGTGCGCGTGGATTGGCACGAACGCGGCTACGAGGGCGAGGCGATTCCGCAGTTGAATTTCTGCGCCACGGTCGATGCCGACGACAATAGGTTCTTGTGCGACATTCCCGGCGGCTTGATAGAGCGTGACGGCTGGGCCCAGGACGTGCCGACACAAGGAATGATTCAGTCGGGCGGCGTCGCACTGATGAGCGACAGCAAATATGGGTTCCGCGGCGACGGTCTGGATATGAGCGTGACGCTGATTCGTTCGTCGTTCGATCCTGACCCGTATCCGGAGCTGGGCGAGCATCACTTCAAGCTGGCGTTGGGGATGAGCGCCCTTGGGGGTGCGGCGCTGGTGGCGGACGCTGCCCGCTGGAATCATGGAGCGCACGTGGTGTCCGGGAACCGGCATGAGGGCAAGCTGCCGCTGAGCGGGTCGTTCATGAGTTTGACCGGCGGCGCGATGGTGAGCGCTGTCAAGATGTGCGAAGACGAGGACGCGCTGCTGGTGCGGTTGATGGACGTGGACGGCAGCGGCAAGGCTGAACTGACGTTTGACCGTGCGATCACAAAGGCGGTCATGGTGGACACGCTGGAGAAGGAGATCGGCGAGCCCGCGTCTGTAATGGGCAAAGTGGTGAAGCTGGATCTGGGCAAGTACCGCGTTGGCGCGGTCAAGGTGATGTTTCAGTAGGGTATCAAGATTAGGCACGGGACAGGTGTGCGCAGGGGCGCCCCGTCCTGTTCGTGGACATCCTGGGTAAGCGTGGATGGATTCGGTTGCTGGCTGGCGGGTTGGATTTTCGTCCAGGTGCGCTTGCTGAAACCGAAGGCATAGCAGCGCAACGTCGAGTGTTTTTGCAAGCGTACCTGGGCGGACAGGCGGCCGTCAGCAGTGATCGACTGGATCAATGCTGACCTAAACACAGGGAAGGGTCTTCCTCTGGCTAGATGAGGAAGACCCTTCCCTGTGTCGGCCTTGGCAATCGAAAAGCCAAACTGTACGACCGCACCGAACCGTACGGCGAACCTCTCCCTATGCTGTGCGTGAAAAAAGCATTCAGATTGCTGAGCAAGCAGCATAACGCGACCGCTCCATGGCGATACTTTGATGCAGAGTAGCCGACATGGAGGGATTGAGGATGCGGATCATTTGGCGCAGGATGACGGAATGGGGACAGCGGCTGATGGCGATGTTCCGACGCGGCGGGTTCACCATCGCATTGACGATGTGTCTGGTGATGATCGGCGGCGCCGCGTATCTGGTGCGCTCAGGCGCCGGCGCACCCACACCCGCGCCGCCTCAGGCCACCGTCAGCCCGGTGGCAATGACGCCTCAGTCCGTGGACAGACTGGACGCGGTCGTGGCCCGAGAGCAGCAGGCGCTGCTGTGGCCCGTCTCAGGACATGAGATCCTGATGCCCTACAGCCATACCGAACCCTTGTACAACAAGACGCTGGACTTGTTCCAGTTGCACGAGGGCGTGGACATACTGTGCGCGCCGGGTGAGGCCGTGATGAGCGCGTGTGACGGCACGGTGATCAGCGTTCATGTGGATCCGATGCTGGGCTGCATGATCGAGGTGCGCCGGGACGACGGATTGATTGCGCGGTACGCCAACCTGACATCGCTGCAGTCCGTCAAGCATGGTGACCGCGTCACAAAGGGACAGATCATTGGCAGCGTCGGCGCGACAGCGGAAGCGGAATCGCTGATGAAGCCTCATCTGCACTATGCGGCTTTCAAGGACGGCAAGTGGGCCGTGGAGGAAGAGGCAACGGTGTTGACCGAGCCCGAGCATGACGAGTATGCGGAGAAGGTAGAGTAGCTGAATCCCCGCCCAGCGCGCCCGCTACTTCCGCGCCAAATACCGTCTCATCTGTTCTCTGTCTTTCAGTTCCAGCCCCCGTTCACCCGCCATCGACTCAAGATGGTGGGTGAACTCGTGCAGCAGCACTTCTTCCAGTTGCCGCCTGATCACATCTTCTCCCGCCCGGCCGTAGATCTGCAGAATTGAGCCGTAATAAATGTTGATATAGCGCCCCATAGCGTGGTCATGTACGTACTCGCCCAGTATGTATAGTTCGTTTGCCCTGCCCATCGGGTTAAACTTGACATTCGGCAGCAGGCAAATACCGCCGTTCAGGCGCTCGAAGAACGCGGGCGGCAGGGCTTCGCAGATCTCGTCCAGCAGCGCTTGAGCGCGTTCGATCGACACCGTTTCCATTCATGAACCTCCATTTCTGTGCAGATTATACCCTTTCCGCCCAGCACTGTCAATCGCGCCGCTGAAACCCATTTCGTGGCGCGAAATTGGGGCATTATTGTAAAAATAGATCGTTGTCATCGTCATTACAGCCGACACAATCCCATGATTTTTGTGAACCTCTTGCTATTTTTGCCGCAATCATCTATAATGTAATCGAAACCGATTTAGGGCCGGAGAGGGGCGATGGGCGTGGCTGTGACGATCAAGGACCTGGCTGCAAAGTGTGGACTGTCGGTGAGTGCCATCTCCAAGGCGCTCAATAATTATCCCGATATCTCCGAAGAGACCCGCGCCCATGTGCGCAAAGCCGCAGCCGAACTGGGCTATTTCCCCAATGCCCAGGCGCGGGCGCTCAAGACCAATCGGACCTACAACATCGGCGTGGTCTACGAGGACGGCAACCGCGACGGGCTGTTGCACAATTTCTTTGCGTCTATCCTGGACGGCTTCAAGCGCGAAATCGAAACCAGCGGCTTTGACATCACATTCATCAATCGCAACATCGGACGTGGCCAGCTGTCGCTGCTGAACCATTGCAAATACCGCAACATGGATGGCGCGCTGATTGCTTGCGTGGATTTCTACAACGCAGAAGTGGTGGAGTTGAGCAAGTCGGACGTGCCCTGTGTGACCATCGATCACCTGTTTGCGGCCGCCTGTCCCTGCGCGATGTCAGACAACCGCACCGGGATGAGCGAGCTGATCCGCTATGTGGCGTCCATGGGCCATCGCCGCATCGGATTTGTGCACGGCGAGCACACGGCGGTGACCGATACCCGCATGTCCAGCTTCTTTGAGACCATGAACGCATTGCACCTGCCTGTCGTGCCGGAACTGCTGCTCCAGGGTGTGTATCACAGTCCGCCCAGCAACTATACGGCCATCAAGCAGTTAATGGCGCTGCCGGAGCCGCCCACATGCGTGTTGCTCACCGATGATTTTGCCGCGCTGGGCGCGCTGGAGGCGCTCAGTGAGATGGGACTTATGCCCGGTAGGGACATCTCCATTGCAGGCTATGATGGCATCATGGTCGGTCAGCTCATTCGGCCGCGGCTGACCACCTACCAGCAGGACACCCAGCGCGTCGGATGCGAGGCCGCGCGTTTGTTGGTGCGCAGGATTGAGCACCCGAACGAAACGCTGCGTCCGCCGGTGATTGTTTCGGGCAGACTGCTGGCCGGCGAAACCGTCGTGGATCGGACTGAAAAAAAGGTATTGTCTTAATGTTAACTTGACATGCACTTATGTTTAAATCATAATAGGCTATAACCAATACGCTCCGCGCTACATGCGTTTGGGGCGCATTTTTGTTTTGATCCCTTTTGAAAGGCAGGGTTTTACCTGTGTCCACACAAAAGCGACAACCAGCGTACGCCTGGATCAGCGATGAGATCGCCGCGGAAATCGCCTGCGGTACGTTGCGCGAGAATGAGCAGCTGCCTACCGAGCGCGACATGTGTGAAAAGTATGGCGTCAGCCGCATCACGGTTCGCCATGCGCTATCGCTGCTGGAGCAGCAGGGCTTGATCCGCAAACGCCAGGGCCAGGGCATTTTTGTGTGCCCGCGCCGCTACGAACAGAGCCTTGACGCGCTCTACAGTTATGACCAGCTGTTTGCCAGGCAGAGCACCCGTCACGAGCTGCGCGTGCTGAGCATGGAGCAGCGCGCGGTTTCCGGCGACATTGCCGCGAGATTGGGCGTGTTTGACCGCAGCGTGTGCACGGTGTTCACGACGGTTTGCCTGGCCGAGGACAAACCGTATGCGTACAATGTCAGTTATGTGCCCCAGCAACTGGTCGCAGGCGCGTCGGCGGCTGAGCTGGAACAGCTGGGGCTGTATGCATTGATTGAGAAATACGCCGGGCTCAAGCGGGATCGGGCGACGGAGCGCTTTGAAGCATCTTTGGTGCCGGGAGAGGTTCTGAGTGTGCTGGGTCGGCGCGCGCCGCTGGCTGCGATGAAGCAAGAGCGGGTGTCCGCCGCGGGTGTCAGGCCGATCGAACTGACGATGAGTTGGCTGGTCGGCGACAAAATCGGCTTCCGCCTTGTGCTGTCATAGCGCGTATGTTTGACCGGCGGAGCGCTGGCAGCGGGGAGTCCGGAGCGGCTGAAGCCTGCCGGACTCTCTATTTTCGCTTGCTGGCAGGATCACACACACCTGCGGTTTACAAAGATGGCGTGCGGTACGCTTGCATTGCGCGCAAATCGTGCTATAATAAAAGAGATACACTCACTCAACAAGGAGGGCATACCATGTCCGGCATGATCAATAACTTCTACTACGGCAAAGCTGGCCAGGCCGATTACACGCCCGACCAATTGCCGACAAGCCGCGTGTCGCTCTTCTTCGACATGCTTCGCATCCACTTCAGCGGCCTGTTCAGCATCAATATGCTCTACATCCTGTTTTGCTTGCCCGCCATCGCCTGGTCGCTGCTCAACTTTGCCGTGCTCACAGACGCCGCGAACGCGGAGAATACCCTCAATGCGATCACGGGCATCGTACCCTCGTACCTGATCCTCATGGTTCCCTGTCTTGGCCTCTGCGGCGTCGCGGCGCCCGGACTCATGTATGTGCTCCGCAACTGGGCGCGAGATCAGCATTCCTTTATGTTCAGCGACTTTAAAGAGCAGATTGCGTCCAACTGGAAAAATGGTCTTTTTGTCGGCTTAATCAATGGATTTGTGACGCTCACAGCCTACATTGGCTATATCTTTTACGGCCAACAGGCAGCAAACAGCTTATTCTTCATCGTGCCCCAGATGTTTGTCGTCGTCCTGTGTGTCTTCTGGTGGATGATGAACATGGTCATCTACACCATGATGGTCACTTACGATATGAAATTTTCACAACTGGTGCGCAACAGCGCCATCATCATCCTCGCGCGCCTGCCCTGGGCGCTGCTGGTGTTCATCGGTTCGCTGCTGCCCGCGGTGCTGGTGCTGTTCGTGTTTCCGCACATCTATGCGTACCTGGCGCTGGGCCTGATCTATCTGGTGCTTGGATTTGCCTTGACCGGCCTTGTATACGCGTCGTTTTCCAACGCTTGCTTCGACAAATACCTCAATCCTCGCATTGACGGCGCCGAGGTCGGCATGGGGTTGCGCGATCCAAACTATGAGGACGACGCGGACGATGTGGACGACCCCAATCCCATCGATCGGTAACCGGCATTAGGTCGCCCGGGCCGGTGCATACTAGATTTGGCAAAGCGCAAATCTGGCATGCAGCGGGAGGGTGACCCACATTGACAAAACTGAATTACACGCCCATGACGAGCCAAGAGCGCCTGAAATACGAGGCCGCGTCCGAGCTGGGCTTGTTGGAAAAGCTGATGGAAGTCGGCTGGAGCGGGCTGACGGCGAGGGAAACTGGGCTCATCGGCGCGAAAGTGCGGCTCGGTGGATAACCGCGTTGCGGGCGAACCCGTGGGCCTGTCTCTTTGAGCGCACGACCGCTGTGTGGGCGGGGTGCCACTCAGCCCACACAGCGCATAAACACATGGAGGACCACCTTGTATACACAGTTTGCGGCCGTATACGACCGCTTGATGACAGATATCGATTATGCCTGCTGGGCACGGTATCTGCTGGAGCTGGCGCGGCGCGCGGGCGTGGAGCCGAAATCGGTGTGCGAATGCGCCTGCGGTTCAGGGCTTTTGTCTGTGGAGCTGGCCCGGCTTGGCTTGAAACTCACCGCCAGTGACCTTTCGAGCGACATGCTGGAACTGGCTTCCGCGCGGGCGCGCCGTCATGGGCTGATGATTCCGTTCATCGCCCAGGACATGCGAAAGCTGGCGCTGCACCGGCCCGTAGATGCCCTTTTCTGCGCCTGCGACGGGGTGAATTATCTGCTGACCGACGCGGACGTGAGCGCGTTTTTCGCGGCCGCGCACGCAAACCTGCGCGAGGGCGGTGTGCTGGTGTTTGACATCTCAAGCGAACAGAAGCTGCGTACACTGTGCGAACAGCGCCAGTTCTTTGAGGACCTGGACGACTTGACCTACCTGTGGACCAACCGCTGGGACGAGAAAAGACAGGCCGTCGAGATGGAACTGAGCTGCTTTATCCGCGCGAAAGACGGTCGCTATGACCGGTTTGACGAGCGGCAGATCCAGCGTACCCACACCGTCGAGGCGCTCGGCAGGCTGCTACGCGAAACCGGATTCCACAATGTGCGCGTGTACGGCGACCGCACATTCGAACCCCCGGCGCCCAATGAGGCGCGCATCCATATCGCGGCCATCAAGGGCCCATGAATTACGAAGGAGCCGGACATGAACGAAAACGATAACAGGCGCGACGGGCTGCTGCACATTGAGTTGATGGGCGGCATGGCGCGGGCACTGCTGTGTGATTCCACGCAAATGTGCGAGGCGGCACGGGCCACACACGGCCTGTCCCGCGTGGCGACGGCGGCGCTGGGCCGGCTTTTGACGGCGACCGCGATGCTGGGCGCGATGCTCAAGGACGAAAAGGACAGCGTCACCGCCGCGCTGCGCGGGGGTGGGCCGCTGGGCACACTGATGGCAGTTGGCAAGGCTGACGGCTCGGTGAAGGGCTATGTGGACAACCCGGATGTGGACCTACCGCGCCGCCCGGATGGCAAGCTGGCCGTGGGTGACGCCGTGGGCCAAGGCGGCTATCTGACGGTGATCAAGGACATGGGCCTGAAGGAACCGTATGTGGGCCAAACCCACATCGTCTCCGGCGAGATTGCGGAGGACTTTGCACTGTATTTTACCGCATCTGAACAGACGCCATCGCTGGTCTCGCTGGGTGTGTTGACGCACGACCAAGTGCTGGCAGCGGGTGGACTGATTGTACAGATGCTGCCAGGCGCCGACGAGGCCGCAATCCGGTCCGTGGAGCTGAGTTCCGGCATGTTCACCAACATCTCCAAGACGATCGCCGAATATGGATTGGAAGGCGCGGTCACGCAACTGCTGCTGCACTTGGAGCCGAAAGTGCTGGATAGGTTGGACATCCGGTACCAGTGCGATTGCCATCGGGCGCGGATCGAAAAGGCGCTGATTTCGCTGGGCAAGCAGGAACTGCGCTGCATGATCGACGAACAGCACGGCGCCGAGGTCGGTTGCCAGTTCTGTTGCAAAAAATGGCAATTCACGGCGGGCGATTTGGAGGGGTTATTGGGGGAGGCGACGCGGTAAGCGGTCCCGATCCAAGCCCCGGGTGGCGTCCCTTAAGGTCCCCCAATCACACCACACGGAGGCACTCATGAACAAAGTGGTCACCTTTTCCCGCAGTGCTGATTATCTGCATCAGCGGGCAATGCGCAACCGGCGCGACGGCAGCATGCTGGACGCGCTGGACTTGATGCGCGGCGCGCTGGAGCGGGACGGGGATAACCTGGTCTACCAGATGGACCTGGCGGAGTTGTATTGCGAGATGGGCTGTCATCGGCAGTCGATCCGGATGCTGCTGATGGTGCTGTCGGGCGACGAGCCGGTGAGCGAGTGCCTGTTCGGGATGTGTTGCAACTACATCGGCCTGCGCGATTATCAGGCCGCGCACTCACTGATGATGTGGTTTCTGATGCTGGATTCGGAGGCAATCGAGCGGCCCGAAGTCGCGGAGACGCTGTCACTGCTGGTGCAGCGGCAGATGGAGGCCTTTAAAGAGGGCAGAAAGCATCGGCGCGCGGAGTACTTTGCGGCGCGGGGCAGGGCGTTGCTGCGGGCGCAGGCGGGCGCGGCGGGCATCGACATGCTGCAAAAGGCGCATGTGCTCAATCCCGACGACCAGCGAACGACAGCACTGCTGGCGATCTCGTTGGCGGCTGCGGGCGAAACCAACCCCGCACGGCATCTGATCGAACGCGCGCTGAGCGCTGCTGAGGTGACGGTCCGCACGCGCTGCATCGCGGCGCATCTGTATGCCGGGACCGGCGACATGCAGGCCGCGATGGCGCAGTTTGAGGCGGTGCAGAGCCAGGAGCGCGATGAGGACGACCAGTTTCTGCTGCTGCATTCGGCAGCGCAGTCCGGATGCCATCAACTGGTGCTGGACACCGCAAACGAGGTCTTGAAAGTGCTGGCATATGACGCGCAGGTGCTGCACATGCGGGCCGCGGCGGCGGTCAACCTGGGCGATTCGGGCGAGGCGGCGTACAAATTCTGGCAGCGCATCGTGCGGCTGGATCCCTTTGACGAATCCGCGAAGTACTATGCCGCTTTGGCAGAAAAAGGCTTGCTTGCGGGCAGGCGGGTCAGCTACGATCCCGACCTGCCCGAGTCTGAGTTGGCGGCGAGGGCGGAATACCTGTTGCAGCAGCAAGACCAGGCTCCGCAGACGCTTTGGGATGCGTCGGCACGGTACCGCGTCACGCTGTCGCTGCTGGTCCAATGCCGGGATCCGGAGCTTTTGCAGGTGGCGCTGCTGATGCTGAACCGGATCGACAGGCCGGAGGTGGCGCTGTTGATGCGCGAGTGTCTGCTCAGGCCCGATCTTGGCCGCGCCCAGCGAGAGCTGATCACCGGCTATCTGTCAAGCCACGGCCACCGTACGCCCTACATCATGCCTGACGGCATCGGACGGTTGACGGACGCAGCCGCACCCAGGGACAGCCAGTGGACATACACGCCCGTCCAAAGGCGCGTATTGTCCATCGCGCTGCGGGCCCACGCATCGGGTCAAGGCAAAGGTGTGGCGTTGGTGGAGGGCGCATGGCGCGAATACTTGCTCCAAAGGGGTCGCCGCGCGCCAAAGATCCGCCGCCCGGCCGCCTGGTCAGCTGCGCTGATCGCTGTTCGGCTAAAGCTGGATCAGGATCAAGATGCGCTCTCTGTGCTGGGAAAGATGTTCAGGTGTCCAGACCGCATGATTTCACACTGTGTGCGCCGCATCCAGCGGACCCTGCCGAAATCCAAGGAGGATCAGACCGATGAAACCGATTGATTTTGACGCCCATTATGCCGAGTACGCCGAAAAATGGGTGCGCGAGAACATGGGCAAGTACAAGTCCATCGACGAGATGGAGGCGCAGTTGCCGCAGGTGTACCTGCGCTATTTGAACCAGCCGCAGACATGGCTGGACGGCCAGACGCCAGGCGCGTACTTCGCGAAAATGACCGATGCGGATGCGCTGGTCAATCTGTTGCGCGCATACGAAGACCAGGGCGTAGACGTGCCGGACCTGCTGCTTGAGCGCATCACAGACCTGGGCGAAGCCTCCGTACGCCCGCTGATGACGCTGGCGAAGAACGCGAATGATGCGGATTCGCTTCGGGTCACGGCCCTGAACCTGCTGATCGAGCTGGGTACTGCGGAACCGATGGACCTGTGCCTGGATCTGGTGGATCACAGAGCGACGCATGACGATGTGGCGGATGTGGCAGCGGAGCTGCTGGAGGCGCTGGGCCATGCGCCGGTGCAAAAGATGCTGGAGCGGCTGGATGGCGCCAGCGACGACGCCCAAGCCACATATTTGGACCTGCTATGCAACTTTCCGGGCGATGAACGCATCTATACCAATACAATGGCCCAGTTTTTGCAATCCCAGGACCGGCGCGCGCTGTTCGCGTCTTACTTGGGCAAATTGGGCGATGATCGGGCCGTGCCCGCGCTGAAAAAGGCGCTCGGACTTTCGGACATCAACTACCTGGACTACATCGAGATTCGCAATGCAATTGAGCGGTTGACCGGCGAGGAGCTGGGCGAGGAGCGCGCGTTTGACGGCGATCCGTACTACGAATCGATGAAGAACATGTGAGCAGGTTTAGGGGGAATGGCGATGTACTGTAGCGATTGCGGCAAGCAGAATCCGGCGGGGGCCAAGTTCTGTGCGTTTTGCGGCAAGGCACTGTCGGTTGAGGGGAAACCGACCGATTCGGATGTGAAGCACACGGAAACGCCCCAGGACCCACACCAGGCATACAAACGGCCAGACGGCGATGATGTGCGGCCCATCTCGAGCAATCCCGCGCAGCCTGTGCGCAGCAGTGAGCAACGGCCTGCGCTGCCGCGGCAGCAGACACCGAAGCCGCAGCAACCCGCCGCCCAGCCGGCCACACGCAGACCGCAAGGCGCGGTCACATCGTCCGGGGGAGAGGTCATGCCGCCGTCCCGCGCGCCGAACGTCAAGAAGGCCGGCGGCTACGGCCAGGTGACACACCGGCAGCCGGTCGTGTCGCCCTATGCTCAGGCGCAAAAGGGAAGCGACGCCGACGAGGGCGAGGAC
>JAVBTW010000238.1:0-3867 GCA_031555975.1 Eubacteriales bacterium | reverse complement strand
CGATGACGCAGGCTTCAATACATATCACAAATATGACGCGCCGCTGACATTCGAGCATGCCGCGGCCATGACCGATGACGGCTACCTGATCGAGATTGCGGTTCCGTGGACGGCCATCACGCCTACGGTCGGCACCATCATTGGCTTCGACCTGAGCATCTCCGATAACGTGGATGGAACAGACCTGCGCAGAGGCTGGGTCGGTTGGAACGACACACAAAACAGGAGTTGGAAGAGCCCCAAAGTCTTTGGGCAGCTTGAGCTGATCTAAGGCGGCGCGAGCACGCTTTCTCAAGCCACGTTTGGGCGGCTTCTCCCGGTGATGCCGCCCAAACGTGGTGCGTTCTGGCATACCGGAAATCGGAGGTGATACGATGACATCCTTTAAAAAAAGCATATCGAAATCACTGAGCCGCGTCCTTTGGGTCGTGGCGCTATTGTTCCTGATCCCCACTCAGGTGCGCGGTGATTCTGCGGCAGGGGCCGGAGGCTGGACCGAGATCACAGCCAGCACAGACACCCGCTGCGTATACGTCAGCAGCTCCACGGGTAACGACGCCAACGACGGCGCGTCCGAGGCCAGCCCTGTGCGTTCCTTGGACAAGGCCATGTCCTTGCTACGAAACGGATACCCCGATCACCTGCTGCTCAAGTGCTCGGATGTCTGGATCGACGAGGATGTTGGGGCGTTCATCAGCGGCAGAAGCGTATCAGAGCCTGCGGTTCTCAGCTATTATGGCGCGCCGGGTGAAAGACCCCTGATCAAGTGCAGCACTGACTTCATCGACACAGCCGCAGGCACCACCAACTTTGTCTCCATCGTGGGCATCCACGTCATGGGCTATAAGATGAACCCGGCGGACAGCGGGTATGATCCCGCTTGGCACCAGGAGGTCGCCTTGCGCTTTGTCGGGCGCGGGGGTGGCATCCTGCTGGAGGACTGTAAGCTCGAGCTCGTTGAGATTGTCGCCCAGGGCCATCCGGAGCCGAGCAGTGTGTACACGGACTTCCGAATTCGTCGCTGTATCGTCATCGATATGTACGGGCGGGGCACCACGACCGGCAACCGCAATAGGCCGAGCGGCATCTATGCCGACTTTGTGAACGGACTGCAGATCGAGGAGTGCGTATTCGACCACAATGGATGGAGCGAACAAATCGCCGACGCCGGGGCAAACATGTACAACCACAACATGTACCTCAACTCCTTTAACGACGGTAGCACCCTGGTGGTGAGGGGCAATATCGTCACGCGCGGCTCGGCCAGCGGGATCAAGTCGCGCTCCGGCGGCCTGATCGAGGACAATCTGCTGGTTCAGAACTCCATCGCGATCGAAATCGGATATCACGATCCGGCCTATCCGCTCAAACAGGGTGTACACCCACTCGTGCGGAATAACGTGATTCTGGAAGGAAAGCTGATGGATCCAGATGACTCGAACTTTCCGCGAACCGATGCCTTGTGGGGCATTAGCATCGAAGGAACAAACGGCGTCCAGGTCGTTTTGGAGAGCAACATCGTCGCAAACGCTAGGGACTTGGGCACCAACGCAGGCATCAACAACAACAGGGATACGGTGTATACCGACAACATCCAATACGCCTGGGGCGGTGGGATTGGCGATTCAGATCAGGCTTTCGCCGATCCGAGCCGCTCGGTGGGCGACTACATGGCGTCGCTGGGAATGACGCCCACGATGGAGGCCTTTCTGGAGGTGGTTCGCGAGCGGGGCTTGCGTGAATGGGACGAACGGTTCACGGCGAACGCTGTGAACAACTACATTCGGGAGGGTTTTGGCAAGAAGGCAATCGAATCATTCGAATGAAAAAGATTTGCCCAGACTCGAAGAAAGAGGCGCTTCATGGCCATCATTCAGCTGAACTTTTACTCAGAGGTGCTGGAACGACAACAGATGCTCAGCATCGCCATGCCACAGAATGTGCAGAACCCTCCGGTGCTGTACCTGCTCACCGGCTATACGGGCAACCACAATTCTTGGCTGACCGACGTGCACGTTGAGCGCTATGCGAACTCCAAGGGTGTGGCGGTGGTCATGCCCGATGGCGGCAACGGCTGGTATACCAACCTGAGGAAGACTGCGCGTTACTTTGATTATACCGCCAACGAGATTCCGGCGCTTGTCCACAGGCTGTTCAAAGTCTCGGACAAGCCGTCCGATACGTGCATTGCCGGGTTCTCCATGGGTGGATACGGCGCGATCAAGATCGCCCTGACTTACCCGGAGCGGTTCCGTGCCGCCGCCAGCATGTCCGGCGTGATACTGCTCAAGCAGTTGGATGAGCACTTCGACATGATCTTCGAGTCGGCCTTCCCCCGCAGTGGCACCCTGGACGACAACGAATTTCTGCTGCGCGAGTGCGTGAGGAAGGGTGGCCCGCAGCCCGATCTCTACTTCTGCTGCGGAACAGAGGATCCCTATGTGGCGTGCAACCGCGAATTTGCGCGGCTGTGCACAGAACAGCGCTTTCCCCACGTCTATGTGGAGAGCCCGGGCGGCCATGGCGGCGAGTTCATGGACGAGTATTTCCCAAAGATCATGGATCATCTCTTCCCCTACGACGTTCAGGAATAAGGGATTGGAGAAGGAACATCATTTGGAATGTTCATAACAGAATCAACAATTTGTGCGAGTTCACGCAGGTGTTTCAGAGTTGCCACGCAGAGGACATCTGCGCGCGGGAGGCGATGTGCCTTGGATACAATCGCTCCGGACGCGGCTTCGGTGCGCCCTGGCGATCTGATTGCCGGCCGCAGAATCACCATGTCGATCGGATTTGCGCCGCAAGAGCCGCCGAGCGCAGTCGGCTATTATTGCGGCGAGCCTTCTCTATGGCGCGCGATGATGCTGGATTCCGGCTGCAGCAAGCGCGTCGCGGACACGTACTGATATATTGATGAAGAAGGTGAGCATGATGCAAAAAATAGCGTTGACGTGGGAAGTTGGGCATACGGCCGATCCAGATTTGATGCCGGAACGGTTCGTGAAGGCCGGCGTGCCAGGCGCGGTACAACTGGACTGGGCAGCTGCTACTGGCATACCGGACTGGAGGCGCGGCGTGAACTATTTGCAGTATGCGTGGATGGAAGACTGCTGGTGGGTGTACCGTGCACGCATCCCCGCGCTTTCTTGTGAGGGCGGACAACGTGCCGTGTTTGTAGCGGAGGGTATCGATTACCAATGCGACGTGCTTCTGGATGGCGTTGTGGCGTGCAGCCACGAGGGAATGTTTAGCGCGGTTGAGTTGGCGTTGCCGAACCACTGCGGGGAGATTTGCGTGCGCATCCATCCCGCCCCCAAGGATCCGCTGGGCTACCCCGGCTCCCGCGAAGAGGCCGCACAGAGCTGCAAACCTGCCGTCAGCTACGGCTGGGATTGGCATCCGCGCCTGGTACCGCTGGGCATGTGGCAAGAGGCGTTTATCGAGCTGCGCGAAGCGTCCAGGATCGTCGAGGCGGACTTGGACTACACATTATCTTCGGATCGGATTGATGTTGAACTGCACTTTTCCAGTACCTGCGAGGGAGTGGTCGAGGTCGCGTATTCGCTGACCGACCCCGATGGCGAACGGGTCGACATCGCAAACGGCTCGCTGAAAAACCCGCGCCTTTGGTGGTGCAACGGCTACGGTGAGAGTGCGCTGTACACTTGGCGCGCCGAACTTTGGCACGAGGGCACGATGCTGGATGCCATCGAGTGCCGCGTGGGCTTTCGCACAATCGAGCTGGTGATGAACGAGGGCGCATGGGACGAGCCCGTGGGCTATCCCAAAGGGCGCAGCGCTGCGCCCATCACGCTGCAACTCAATGGCATCAACGTGTTCTGCAAGGGGAGCAACTGGGTAAAC
>JAVBTW010000290.1:0-5774 GCA_031555975.1 Eubacteriales bacterium | reverse complement strand
TTCCTTCCTCAATACGTCCCTTGGACCTCCGGCGCGCCGCGAAGCACCTTCCGCCTGGTTTTGTGTAAGATCCGTCGCGGCGCTCAGGACGGCCATAAAGGAGGGGGAACGCTGGCCATCTATGCGTCCGTTCGATAACAGGCCACGATCTCTCCAAAGAAAAGCGTGTGCATGTCTCGCGCAGGATAGCAGGCATCCAGTACGTCCTTCTCCATCTGATCTGGGGTCATATCCTGCGTCAGCTTTACCACACACTCAAAGTGCAGCCCGCATTCCTTCACGATCGGTGCATCCACGACCTGCGCGGGCACCGCAGTAAGCCCATGGCCTTCAAACTTGTTCACGTCTGCGCCGGATTTTGTGCCCGCAAAGGCCAACTGCGCGGCTAGCGGATCGCCGGTGGGCACACTGACGGTGAATTTGCCTGCGCGCTTGAGAAGCTCATAGGTGTGCCGCTGCGGGCGCACCACCACGGTAAACACCGGTTTTCTCCAGTAAAAGCCCACAGCGCCCCAACCGATGGTCATGGTGTTTGGCACATCGCCGCCCACTGTCAGGAACACGCCGCCTTTCGCCATCCGCTCTGTGGTCTCACTCATGGCGTCCAGGTAGTTTATTGTGCGCATGATCATGCCTCCTTTGCCTCGCTCTGCCGCTCGAATGGCCATTCTTTCCACCCAGTATGCTTCGACATTACCGTCATTATATCAGAGATGGCGGCAAAAAAGAATAGGACTGCGTGTTTTTGCGGCCAGCACATTCTTGCGCCGCGATCCAAGGAGGTTGCTTGAGCGCGCTCAGGAAGGCGCGGTTCAGTCGAAGTGGGTGCACGTGCGCGGGTGCGATGTGCATCGCCGGTCGATAGAATAAGAGCCCGGCGTGATGCCGGACTCTTTCGCAATCTGCCTCTCTGATCTTACGCGGCGACTTCGTCAACAAACACGCGGAAGCTGCAGCCGGAGATGGCGCTGTTGTAGTTGAATGTGTACTCGGTGCCGTTCGCGTTCTCGATGTTTTCCCAGCCATTGCCGCTGTTGATCTGCCACTGATAGCTCAGCGCGCTCGCGCCCTGGTTGGACACGAAGGACGTCAGGGTCACGTTCTCGCCGAACTTGGGCGCCACGTTGTTGGCGGTGATCTCCACGGACAGGGGGGCGAAACCGTCGCTCAGCGGGATCTGGTCATCGGCGATCTCCATAACTTCCTCGTCATCTGCCACTTCTTCGGACTCGGGCAGCGGCGCGGCTTCGGGTGCGATCTCCGGCACCACGGCTTCGGTGGTCTCTTCTGCCGGTGCGGCTTCGGTGGGTTCGGTGAAGGTGGGCTCAGAGGTGATTTCCGGCTCGGCGGTCTCGATCTCCTCGATCTGGGCTTGCACTTCTTCGAAGTACGTATCCTCGGAAACCGCTTCGACGAACTCGATCTCTTCGGCAACTGCGGCGACGGTCAGGACCATCATCGCGATCAGTGTCAGGGCCAGCATCTTCATCATTTTCTTCATTTTCTTTTTCCTCCAAATTGTGTTGTCTGTTTTGTGTTGCGGGGTAGTTTGTTTGTTTACGTGCTTAGTATACCGGCAAAGAGTTACACCGTGGTTACACTTTGCGGGTTTTGGAAAGATTTTTTTGCGTCCTCTGTATCTTGATGGATTTCTGGCTTGTGGTTCGCCGTCAAGTAACCACAACATATCGACAAATCAAGGAAAAACGGGCTTTTCTGTGGAAAAACGTTACGATAACGCAATGAAATATCGACATTCATGTATCTTTGCGGCGCAAATCAGGCAAATGTATAACGAATAATTAACAAACAAACCTAGCAAGAGAGGGTCTCTTCGGGGGATGGGTTGCGCGTTTGTCCGCTGAAACGCGGTGCTGTGTAATGGTATCATGGATTTTGAGGGAAGAATTCGCAAGGGACGCCGGTGATGCACAAGTCACAGACGGCGCGACCCTCGAAATCAAAAGCTTCTTTTAAGTAGGGGAGCACAAACTGGGATTGGTATTTTAAGCAGCGAGCCGGATCGAACCCGTCTGGGCTGATGGCATCGATTGGACAGCGCGACTGACAATCTGTGCAGCCATGGGGCTTTAAGCAAGCGCCATCCAGAGCCATGCGCTTGCCCGTCTTGCCAGGCAGACGCGCGCCGACGACGATGGAACCCAGCACCACACTGGCGCCCAGAGGGGTCACAATGCCGCAAGATGGGCGCATCGCGCCGATGCCCGCAGCGACGGCAGCAACCTGCTCGCTCCATGGCAGGCTGGTGCCGTACTTTTCCACGCTACGCCGATGCGTCAGCGTTTCGGTCAGTGGCGCCACCGCGTGAATATTTTGCGCTGAAAACAGCGCGGCCAGGTCCCGCGCAATCGCCGTGTTGATCCGATCGGCTTTCTCGCGCGCCAGAATCCAGGCCTGGGCGGGCTGAAATTGGCGCTTGCTCATGGCGGCGCGCGCCGATTCGGGCATGGGCAATGCCCAGCTGACCACGCTGATCTGGTCTGGAGACAGGCCAACGCCGAATTTGGACTCAAGCCACTTCGCGGGACTGATCTGTGATTTGTCCCGGCCTTGAGACTGATCGAACAGTGGGTGCAGTGCACTGCCGTAGCCGATGATGGGCATGTCAAACGCCGCATCACACGGCTCGTCGAGCGCGTTCTGCGGCGACTGAAGCGACATTCGAATTCGCTCAGCGATTTGGGATGCCATCAATTCCATTTCGCCCCCCATGTACAAGTAAAGACCATTGTACGCCCGACCGAAGGCGAAGTCAACATCGTTTTTTGGATGCGGCGGACATTCCGCTGGCGCTCTGTGCGCTTACTAGCTAAGTGTTGCGGTATCGCCGCCGGCGGCGGACTCGGCCATGGCCACGCGCAGACGCGTCATCACATCCACGGCCGTGTCCGGGTTCGGGCAGTAGCTCATGACAGCCATAAACTTGTCGGCGGTGTCAAACGCGATGTCAGGATCCAGAAACCGTTTCATGCCTTCGCAGCTGATGCCATACACATGCTCAATGCCTGTGGGCGGGTCCTCTTCGTTTTCCGGTGGCTCTTCGAATGTGGCGCGGGCCAGGTCCAAGCCGGTCACGTCCAGTGCGCCGGATTCGACGTAGCTGTCCAGCGGCATCAGCGCATGCTGACTCGCCAACAGTTCCAGCGTGTTGCGCTCGACGACGAACACCGTGCCTTCGCGAGCGGCGATCATGACGGTAAACTTTTGTACGCCATACACATCGGACTCATCGCCGCTGTACTGGATGTTGTATACGCCGATCGCCTCCAGGGAAGGGTCCGCCTGTTGGGCGTCCGCAAGCAGGCTGTCGGCAATCTTTTGCACAGGTTCCACGTCGCCGACATAGCCGACGATCTGGAAATCCACCTTTCGCTCTGCAGGCGGTCGGTATGCGGTTGTCGTGTACAGCAAGGAGCCGACGAAATACGCGCCGATGGCGATGGCGATATAGACCCACTTGCCATAGTGCAGATGGTTTTTCAGCGCGGACAGGGTGAGCTTCGTGTTCGGCATGGCGACAAAACCCCTTCATGCGATGCTTAATGTGTCATTCTAACACAAAAATGTGACGCGAGTTCGATGCTCGCGTCACGAGGGAAATTTTTGTGTTTATACGGGCTTCATGGTCGGGAACAGCAGCACATCGCGGATGGAGGCGCTGTCCGTGAGCAGCATGACCAGCCGGTCCACACCAAATCCCAGTCCGCCCGTGGGGGGCAGGCCATATTCCAGCGCGCAGACAAAGTCCTCGTCCACCTCGGCCTTCGCGCCTTGGGCGCGCTTCTGGGCCACCTGGCGTTCAAAGCGCTGGCGCTGGTCGATGGGATCGTTCAGTTCCGAAAACGCGTTGCCGAACTCGCTGGCACAGATGAAGTACTCAAAGCGCTCGGTAAACAGCGGGTCGTCGGACTTGCGCTTGGCCAGTGGCGAGATCTCCACCGGGTAGTCGTAGATGAACGTGGGCTGGATCAGATTGCCCTCGACAAACTCTTCGAACAACAGATTCAGGCAATCGCCGCGGGTGAAGTCCTTTTCCGGCTTGACGCCCTTGGCCGCGCAGTCGGCGCGGGCGGCTTCGTCGTCCGCCCAGTCCGCGTAATCGATGCCCGCATACTGCTTGACGGCTTCCTTCATGCTCAGCCGCGTCCAGGGGCCGCCCATGTGGATGGTTTGACCCTGATAGGGGATGTCAAGCTTGCCGCATACCTTCTGGCAGACCTCAATGTTGAGCGCTTCGATCAGGTCCATGATGCCGCGGAAATCGGTGTATGCCTGATACAGTTCGACGGTGGTGAACTCGGGATTGTGGCGGGTGTCCATGCCCTCGTTGCGGAAGATGCGGCCCACCTCGTACACGCGCTCAAACCCGCCGACGATCAGGCGCTTCAAATGAAGCTCTGTCTCAATGCGCAGGAACATGTCGATGTCCAGCGCGTTGTGGTGGGTCATGAACGGGCGGGCTGCCGCGCCGATTTCAAGGGTGCCAAGCACGGGCGTGTCCACTTCGAGATAGCCGCGCGCGTCCAAAAAATCGCGGATGGCACGGATGATGCGGCTGCGGGCGAAAAAGGTGTCGCGCACCTCTGGGTTGACGATCAGATCCAGGTAGCGCTGGCGGTACCGGGTGTCTGTGTCCTTCAGTCCATGGAACTTTTCGGGCATCGGATGCAGCGACTTGGTCAACAGCGTGACGGACTTGGCGTGCACGGAAATCTCACCCGAGCGCGTCTTGAAAACGGTGCCCACCACGCCCAGCACGTCGCCGATGTCCATATCCTTGAATGCGTCGTAGGCAGCCTCGCCCACATCATCCCGCTTGACATAGATTTGGATGCGGCCGTCGCGGTCCAGCAGGTGGGCGAAACTGGCCTTGCCCATAATGCGCCTGGACATCATGCGCCCAGCGATGGAGACGTCTTGGTTTTCTAAGGCGTCGTAGTTCTCAAGGATCTGCTGAGAATGATGGGTCTGATCAAAGACGGTGATGTCAAACGGGCTGTTGCCCGATGCCATGAGCGCCTGCAGCTTGGAAAGCCGGATCTGGGACTGTTCGGAGAGGTCAAGCGCCTCTTCCTGGGGATTCAACTGTTGATCATCGGGCATGATGTAAAACTCCTTTACTTACTTGCGCATGATCTCTTCGATGCGCAGGCGCACGGAGCCGCCGGGGGTCTGGGCCTCCACGATCTGGCGCACCTTCGCGCCCATCAGCGCGGAACCAATGGGGGATTCGGTGGAAACAAACAGCTTTGCGGGCTCAGCTTCGGTGGCGCCGACGACGGTATAGATGTCCTCTTCTTTGTATTCCATGTCGAATACGCGCACACGGCTGCCGACACCGACGGTATCTTTGGAGACGCTGTCCTCATCAACGATGACTGCGTTTCTCAGCATCTCTTCAATGTCGCGGACGCGGCCCTCAAGGCGCGCCTGCGCGTTCTTGGCTTCGTCGTATTCGGCGTTCTCGCTGAGGTCGCCAAACGACAAGGCGGTCTTGATATCCTGCGCAACTTCGACGCGGCGCACGACCTTCAACTCATTGAGCTCTTCTTCGAGTTTCCGTTTACCGTCGGGCGTCAGCACGACGCGAGTCACGTTCTTGTCATCCGCCATCCAAAAAACCTCCCCTGTGGCCCTGGGGCCAGGCAATAAAAAAGCCTCCGTCTGCGTAAAAACACTGCACGAGAGCTTCGTGGCAGTGTTTGCATCGGAACAAGGGCATTATAGCATCGGCTGCGCCGCTTGTCAAGCAC
>JAVBTW010000286.1:0-5833 GCA_031555975.1 Eubacteriales bacterium | reverse complement strand
GGCAAATCGCGCCCCATAATCCGCAACGGCCCGCATGCCCGCCACGAACGCCAGCCGCAGCTTGCCGCGCGCAGGCGCGGTCCACAGGATCTTGATCAGGCCGATTTGGCCCGTCGATGACACATGCGTCCCACCACAGGCCACGCATTCTTCGTCACCGATCAATACCACCCGCACATGGTCGTCCACCGTTGGGTCCTTGCGCAGCGGCAGCTTGGCCATTTCCGCGGCATCCGGAAAGAAACCGCGCACAGGCAGATTTTGCTGAACATCCCTGTTACAGCCGTTTTCCAGCGCCTGTGCCTGCGCATCCGAAAGCTTTGTCGCGCCATCCGGCATCACCACGTCGATGGTGCTGAAATTGTTGCCCAGATGCAATCCAACGGTAAACCCATGGTAACGCCGGTGGATATGACCCGCTATCATGTGGTCTGCCGCGTGTTGCTGCATGTGATCGAACCTGCGAGCCCAGTCGACTTTACACTGAACCGTCGCGCCGGGGATCAATGCAGCGTCGCATAGGTGCGTAACCACGCCGTCCTTGTCCGCGTTGACACCCAGCACACAGGCAGCGCCGATCGTCCCCACGTCATGCGGTTGTCCTCCGCCCGTGGGGTAGAACGCCGTACGGTCAAGTTCAACCAGAAACCCATCCTGAGCGGGTACGCACTGCACCACCGTCGCCTCAAACTCGGCGAGGTAGCTGTCGTCATAATACAGTCGGTCCGTCAAAAAAGTCGCCTCCGTCCACATATCCTTGCTGTCTATCATACCGCCTTGTACAATGAAACGCAAGCGAACCCGCTACACCAATGCGGGTTGGATCAACGCATGATGACCAGCGCCGGAAGCCTTTGATCTCTCCGCCCGGCGGCTGTGGGCCTTGGGTCAATGCGGCGGCCGGCTGGTGGTGGAAGCATCTCATGGATGCGATGTCGGCCAAGTCTACGCCAGATCGATCAGCTTGACTTGTATACCTTCCTCCTACCAAACAAACGGAATGAGTTTGTACGTTGTCCTGTTTTGATACGCCTCATACCCGTCCAGCTCATGGACGAGCATCTCTTCCTCGCCTTTGATGCGGATGACAAGTATGGCCAGCGAGGTCAGCGAAATCACCACGCCCCAGACAGAACCGCACAAAATCGCGGCGGACAGGAACATAAGGAACAGCCCCAGGTACATCGGATGGCGCACGATTCGGTACACGCCCACGCTGATGACCTGCTGCTTTTCCTGCATGCGCACCAGCGGCGAGAGGAATGCGTTGGTGAAGAAGGTCGTGGTCAGCAAGACGACTGCTGTTAAGAGACCGATCCCGCCCAGCACCTTCAGCCATAACGGAAATGTGGGAGACCACCCGTACCGCTTGTCCAGCGGCAAAACCAGCAGCCACACAAAGAACACCAGCTTCAACAGTGCCACAATCGCAACGTCCCAAGCTTTTTCGCCGCCGGTACCCGTCTTGCGGAACCGCTCCGCCAGCAGTGCGGGGTTCTTCAGATAGAGCACGATGACGACGACAAAACACATCAGCAGCACAGAAGCGTTGAAAACTAAGCCTCCCGTCCACAGCCAATCGCCGCTGAGCCATTGAAACAGCGCGGCAAACGCGATGTACCCGGCGAACACGGACAACACTTGCTGCATCGATACTTTCTTCATAGGCCTTGCTCCTTTGCCGCACATCGGTGCTTCCCTATTCCGACAACCGCTGCGACGCGAAAGCGCGTGATCTCCGCAATGAACTCATAATCGATGGGCTGATCCAGCGGAAACTGGATGGCCCCTTTGGTATGCCTGTACCCGGCTAGCTTATCCGCGAACGGAGCGAGGCTCAGGTCGCCAGGGTAGACGCCGACGTGCTTCTTGAAGGCGGCGAAATGGATGAGGTTTTCATCTTGCCAGAACGTCGGCATCTGCCACGAGATTTTCTCCACGGCGTCCGGCGCGGCTTCGCGGATGACCGCCCGGATTTTGTGCAGAATCGGCTGCACTTCTTCCGGCAGCTTCGCGATGTAGGCGTCAATATCGCTCACATTTCCACAATAATGATCCTGGCGGGTGTTCTTGAATTCCCGACCGCAATTGGGGCATTGCCACATATCGATCACACCTCTCATTCTCTTGTCATCCTCATGCGCATAGAGCTGTCTACTGGCTCTCAGCGTCCTCCTGCCAGCGCGGGCACCAGCAAGCCCAGTTCTTTTCTTGCCGCCTCCTCGCCGATTTTCCGCGCCAATGCGGCACACCCATCTCGGCCATATCGCTTATCAGTGCTGAAACACCTCGCACGCGAAGCAGACGGCGCAACCCCCAATCATGGGCACACCGTCCGCTTCAAAAGTTTCGAACAGCAGCTTCTCGGCGTTTTTGATGGTGTCACGCGTCCATCAGCGCGAATCCTCCTCGTTTTCGTGGGCCGACGGACGGCACGAAACCGTCCATGAAGGCGAGCATGGCGATCAGCTCATCGACAAGGGCATCATCGATGCTTGTCCAGCTATAGCTGTAGCCGGGAAAATAGGGGCACAGTCGGCGTACCTCCCCCTCGTGTGTCACGACGATGGAGGCCAGTGGGCGTGTTCCGGTTTTGTCCGTCTGCACACAGTAGCGGCAACCATCGCATATTTTGGTGCGAGCCCAAACAAAGCGTTGCACTGTCGCGTCCATGTCGGCGAAAGCGGCCAGGAACGGCTTGAGCCCGCCGGGAATGCACAGCCCGAACACCGCCGGACGCTGAAGTTCGATGTGATATATCGCCGCAATGCCGGTGTGTCGGATCGTGTACTCGTATCCTCCGCGCGGTGTTTCTGCGCTCCACGCCGGATTGGCGTAGGTGAGGGAGATGGGATCGGTGCTGGCGGTTACATCCAGCCCCATATAGCGCTGATATCCGCGATTCAGCATCCATGTTTCCAACCGACGAAACGCCGGTTCATCCCCCAGAAGATGGGCGTAAAGATCGCTGACATAGGAATAGTCCGCGCGGAAAAAGCAATGGGCGAAGGCGGGCAGGTTCGCGCCGGGACGCGTCGCCATCCATGTCCATGCGGGCGAGCGCGGCGCGCTTTCATCGTGCCCAAGCGCCGCGAGGATAGCCATCTGTCGCTTGCTTGGCTTGACCGCCACACCTTTACCCATCTCGAACAGACTCTGCAAAAGCCCATCCATGCCCTGCATGAACTTGCGCATGTGCTGATGCAAATCCGGTTTATTGTAGGCTTTCTTGGTACTGTGATTGGGATACGCGTCGTCCTCGTGCAGCGTCGGTACCCAAAGCAGCGGTTGGTCATAGGCCAGTTGATACAGCCGCTTCATGAAATCATAAAAGTGCTCCTGCTCCCGTAAATCGAGGCTGTTTTCATCCGGGACGAAGGCAGGAAACGTCTCCAGATACGAGTGCGCCAAGCGCTGTTCCAATGAATCGAACATCATTTTGCCGCCTCCACTAGCTTTGACGCCATCTGAACCTCCAGGCATCGCACAGTTTCCCCGTTTCATGTTGCGCACACAGTTTCCCATGCACTCAATCGTTCTTTTCTACCAAATAATAGCGACCGCTTATGCCGATCATGAATGACACGTATTCTATGGCTTTCGCATCATTAGAAGCGGCTTTGTAGGCATTCTGGTGATGTGGGTTTGTTGATGGGCTGAGAGCAGGGCGGAACCATCCACCCTGCTCTCTGGTTTATGCCCTACAGCCAATACACGTACGAGCTGAATACATATCCATAAGTCCCGCTGCCATATTTTACCCGGCTCCAACTGCCGCTCTTGCTGAGCACGCGCACCTCGTCACCTGACTTCATGGTGCGCACCACGCTGTAGCCGGTGCCCGCACCCTTGCGCATGTTTACGCCGTTGCCGCGGATGATGGCGCCGACGCCCTCTTTGAAATAGTCCTTGTGGATGAACCCGGACAGCTTCTTGTTCTGGAACGAGACCTTATACCAATCGCCTTTGACGCCCTTCACATCCAGATAATCACCGTAACTGCCCGTGCCGACGGCCTTGTAGCCGGTGCCCGCACCCGAACGGATGTTGACGCTGCCGCCGTTCCTGCAGCTGACCTCGCCGTACTTGACCGCCGTGGTTTTGACGCCGCTGCTTCCGGATCCGGCGGCGGTCCCGCTTCCGCGCTTGCCGTCGTTGTCGTCGCTGTCGCTGTAGTCCCAATCGTCATCTTCTTCGGGGTCCACTTCGCCGCCACCATTGTTTAAGCCGAAGTACTTGATATACTTGTTCTTCAGATAGCCCACTGCGCCGGTTTTGTTGACCTTGATCTTGTTCCAGGCCTCGCCCTCGTCCGAATCATAGGTCGTCAGCAGTGTGATCTTCGTGCCGTTGGTGACATAGTCCACGACGGGCGTGTTCCCCTTATGGGGCCCCTTGCGCACGTTCAACACGTCGCCCCGGTTGGTCGTCTTGACTGTGGTACTGATGCTGGCGGCCAGTGCCGGCATCGCGGCCATGGACAGCGCGAGCAGCACCGCCAGGACCAATGAGGTGATCTTTTTCAGCATGTGTTTCGCCCCCTAAACAAAAATGGGTGTTGTTTCCAACTGCCCATTAGACCGCACCAAAGACCTGTTTGGTTCCAGAATCATCCATGAAATTGGCAGGCGGGCGGCACCAAATAATGCGATTCCATGCTCACTCATTCACCAATGCCTCCGCCAGCGCTTCGATGCGGCGCATGCGGGCATTGGCGCCGCTCTTCCCCAGCGGAGGCGTCATCATATTGCCCAGTTCCGTCAGGCTGGCATCCGGATATTGCAACCGCAGCTCCGCGATTTCTCTGAGCGGTTTGGGCATGCCGTCAAGCCCTAACCGCTTTTCGATGGCCCGGATCAATGACAGCTGCTTTTCTGACGCAGCCACAACCTTGTCCATGTTATTGTTGTCGCAGTTGACTTGTCGGTTGACATCATTGCGCACACTCTTGAGTACGCGCACGTTTTCCAACTGCATCACCGCAACGCCCGCCCCCAACAGCGCCAGCGCGTCGGAGACGGCCTCGCCATCCTTTACATAGGCGATGGGCTGCGCCTTTCGCCGCGACAGGCGCGCGGGGATGCCGTATCCGCCGAGCAGGCATGCAAGCGCCTCCGCCAGCGTCTCCGCGGACGGCGCAAATTCCAAATGATAGCGTTTTTCCGGGCTCTGTACCGAACCACACACCAGAAACGCGCCGCGCAAAAACGCGCGTCGGCAACAGTCCCTTTCAATGAGGCCCGGGTCTGGCACGGAGCGGATGCCGAAGGGCTGGTCCGGATCCAGCAAACGCAGCGCCGAAAGCGCCGACTGCATGGGATCCGGCGCCGGAGACAGTGCGTAAAACGTCTGTCCGCCCAAGCGGTCGGTGTGCAGCACGCGCACCGCACCGGCGATGCCCATGTGCTTGTGCATCAACGCCATCTGCCGCTCCAGTATTTCACGGTATTCGGTCTGGATGGACACACCATACTTGCCCGGTCCGCGAAAGGAGACGCCGCCGCAGGCCATCGCCGCGCCTGAAAGCTCGGCAGCAGCATCGCAAGGCCGCTCAACGGCGATTTTGGCCAGTTCCAGGCGAACAGCGGATGTGAAGGACATGTCGGCACCTCCTTGGGGATCATCGAACGGGGCGGCAAAGGTCAATCCTCACCGATCACACGCACTTCGCACTCCAGCCGCACACCAAACTTTTTTTCCACCCTCGCCTGCACTTCCGCGATCAAATCCAGCACGTCCCGCGCCGTCGCGCCGCCCTCGTTCACCACGAATCCCGCATGCTTTTCCGAGACCCGCGCCTTGCCGACGGAGAACCCTTTCAGTCCCGCGTCCT
>JAVBTW010000193.1:0-19642 GCA_031555975.1 Eubacteriales bacterium | reverse complement strand
CCGTGAGAGGGCGACGTCTTAACCGCTTGACCATGGAGGCATGCTGGCTGCCGAACTAGGATTCGAACCTAGACAATACGAGTCAGAGTCGTAGGTGCTACCGTTACACCATTCGGCAAAGAGGTCAACCAAGCACCGCGTTGCGTCAGCACTCGATCGACGCTGATTATTATATCAAATGGCATGGCAGGTTGTCAAGCCCATTTTATCGTGATAACAAGATCTAAACGTGAGCGAAAATTGGGAGGTACTTGGTGCTCGCAATTAAATGTTGGTAAACGACATGAATGCGCTTGTAATCCAAGAATAGAGCATGTATATTGAATGTAAGGGCGGCATGTGCCACCGAATAGCGGCCAAGTGAGGTACCTGTGTTATGAGAGCTGTGAATATCAAGCTGTCACTGGCAGAGAACGTGAAGTCGTTTGTGAACATCGTGAACCGCCACTCGTATGACATTGATCTGCGCGCGGGGCGCCATGTGGTGGATGCCAAGTCCATTTTGGGCATCTTCAGCCTGGATCTTTCCAAACCCATTACAATGGAAGTATACACCGATAACTGTGATGACCTAATGGAAGAAATCAAGTCGTTTGTGATCAATTAAGCCCATCGGAACCGCTGACGCACCATAGGGAGTTCCGCGCAACGTCAATTGCGCGGAACTCCCATGTTTTTATTTTGACAGCAGACAGGAATCTGAATCGTTGGTGGCGAATCTTGAGCGCGATGCACTCAATTTACGATGGAGGTACGACATGAACAAACTGAGTATCCTTGCCCTGGCGCTGGCCTTGGCGCTCTGTGCGCCCCTGGCCCTTGCCGACACCACTGCCGCCGAGGTGGCGGAGACCGCAGCCGTCGAGACGGCGGCACCCGTCGAGACGGCTGTGGCCGAAGCGCCAGACGGCACGCCCCTGCCCACAGAAGACGCCTCTGCAGCAGATGCGGCAGCCGTGCCCGAAGCCACCGCCGCGCCCGCGCTGACGCTGAGTACCGTCCTGGCCACGGTGAACGGCGTGGACGTATCCTATGCCGACGTCAAGAAGTACTATGACACCATCGCAGCACAGTATGGAAGCATGTTCGACGTGACGGACCCATCCATTTCCGGACCGTTGAAGGAGATGTCGATCAATTATGCCGTGACCGAACAGGTCGTCAAGCAGAAGGCGCAGGAGCTGGGCCTGGACAAGTTCACCGACGAGGAACTGGCGGAACTGCAGGCGAACGCGGACGAAAGCTACAAACAGGCCTATGACCAGGTCGCGGCGATGTTCACATCCCAGGGCATCGCAGCAGATCAGCTGCAGTCCACCGTCGAAGCCTATTTGGCGGATTACAACTACACCCCCAGCGTGATTTTTGGCCAGATGAAGGACGCCAAACTGTTTGAGCGCGCGTTCAACACCGTGACGGGCGATCTGGATATTGAGGAAGCGGAACTCAAGGTGTTGTTTGATGAGCGGGTTGCCGCGGCAAAGGCGGCATACGAGGCCAACCTGGGACAGTACGACACAGATGTGAGCAGCGGCAATGTGATCTATTTTGTGCCGGAAGGCGTTCGCTCCGTGAAGCACATTCTGGTCAAGATGGACGGCGCAGAGGCTGCCGAACTCAAGAACGCGCTTGCCGAGCTTGACGCACTGCCTGAGGACGATCCCGGCCGCGCGGCGCTGGTGGAGAAGATCGAGGGCCTGAAAGCGCCGGTACAGGCCAAGCTGGATGAAATCCAGCAGAAGATCGATGCGGGCGAAGATTTCAATGCGCTGATCGATGCGTATGGCGAGGATCCGGGCATGATGGAAGGTCAACCCAACCGCGATACGGGCTACACACTGAGCGCGTCCACCACGATATATGACCCGCCGTTCCAGGCGGCCGCCATGGCACTGGAGAAGCCGGGCGACGTATCGGAGCCCACGCTGGGCGCATACGGCTATCACTTCATTCGCTATGATCACGATATAGAGAGCAAGGAAGCGGACTTCGAAGTGGAGAAAGCCGCGATGAAGGAAGCGGAGCTGTCCGCCCGAAAGACAGAGTTGCAGAATCAAGCCATCGAAGCGTGGACCGCAGCCGCGACCGTCGAGACGTTCCCGGACCGATTCACCGCGTAAGGCCGTTCAGCGGGCATCGGACCAAGGCCCTTCGGATCATCCATCGCCGCGCAGGGGATCTTCCGCCACGCGGAGAGGAACCTCAGCGCTGCGATGGATGATTTGCCATGGAGACCCGCGGAAACGCAAATACAAGGAGGGCGCATACCATGTCGAACACGACCCCCATCCGCCTCGGCGTCATTGGACCTGGGAACATCTTTCGCCGGATCATGCAGGATTTGGGCAAGGCGGAATGCATCAAGTTGACCGCCGTTGCCAGCCGCGACCTCAGCCGCGCACAGGAAGCGGCAAAAGCATATGGCGCGGTCCATGCCTTCGGCAGCTATGAAGAGTTGGCTGCGTGCCCCGATGTGGACCTGGTCTACATTGCTACACTGCACAACTTTCACAAGGACCAATCCATTCTGTGCATGGAGCATGGCAAACACGTCCTCTGCGAAAAGCCCATGGCGCTGAACGACCATGAAGTGCAGGCCATGATCGACTGCGCCAAAAAGAACAATGTGTTCCTCATGGAGGCCATGTGGACGCGCTTCTTCCCGGCATCAGTGAAACTGCGCGAGCTGCTTGCGGACGGCAAACTGGGCAAGATCTGGCACGTGGCTGCCGATTTCTGCTTCCATGCGGAGTTTAACCCCGAAAGCCGGTTGTTCGCACGCGAATTGGCGGGCGGCGCGTTGCTGGATCTGGGCATTTATCCATTGGCGGCCATTTCGATGGTGCTGGGCGCGGAACCGTCGGCGGTGCTGAGCGCTGCCGATATAGGCCCATCTGGCGTTGACGTCATGGACCACCTGCTGCTGAAATACCCGTCTGGCGCCACGGCCCACGCGTTGGTGGGCATGCACGCGCCGTCTGCGCAGACCGAAGTTGTCATGGGCGAAAAGGGCCGCGTCGAGGTACCCAATTTTTGGCACCCAACTGCCTTTACCCTCATCGGTGGCGACGGCACGGCTCAGGATTATGCCTTTGAGCCTGAGGCCGAAGGTCACTGGCACCAGTTTGCCCACTGCTGCGACTGTATCCGGCAGGGGATCACCGACTCGCCGGTCATGCCGCTCTCGGAGTCGCTGGGACTGGCCAAGATGATGACAAAACTGCGCGCCGAATGGGGCGTCGTTTATCCCGAGGAGGCGTAAATCCATGCCCAAGCTGGAGCCCTACGACAAAAGGCTGCCCTACGGCTACTGCCTGGGGATCTTTCCTTCCATGACGTTGCTGGAGTCGAGGCCGGACTGTGCCCAGCGGCTCTTGCTGCATCCGGCGGGACTGCAGTCGGAGGGTGTGGACAAGTTGCGTGAGCGCTGCCGGGCGCTGGGCGTGCGTGAAGAGGAGGCGGAGCGCACGCTGCGCCGCGAATCGAAGAAGGACAACTGTTTTGCCGCCCTGGTGTTTGACAAATATGAAGCGCTGCTGCACCCGGACGCGCCGCATGTGGTGCTGCACAGGATCTCGGACGGAGGCAACCTGGGGACTGCACTCAGGTCGTGCCTGGGCTTTGGCATCCGCGATGTGGCGGTGATCAGGCCGTGTGTGGACGTATTTGATCCGCACGTGCTGCGGGCGTCCATGGGCGCGTTTTTCAAGATGAATGTGCGGACGTACGATCACTTTGAGGCCTACCGCCAGGACCATCCAGCTCACGCGCTGTATCCGTTCATGCTCACCGGCGCAAAGCCGCTGGGCGCGGTGAGGCGGGACCACGCGGACAAGTATGCGCTGGTGTTTGGCAACGAGGCGACGGGGCTGCCCCAGGCGTTCGCGGACAAGGGGCAGAGCGTGTTTATTGAACAGGGGGATGAGATCGACTCGCTCAATTTGGCGGTGTCGGTGGCGGTTGGCGTGTATGGGTTTCAAAGGCCATGAAAAACAGAGCGTAGGCATGCCTTCTATGGACATCATTTCTGAGCTTGCACATTCTGAGGTCATGCTCTCTGCGGTCATTCCCTCCCTCCCGGCTGCATACAATGCCCATGCAAGCGGGAGGGGGTTTTGTTTGATGCAGCCAATGCTCATGATCCGCTCGGACATTCCAGGCGTCGTATACATCAACGGCCGGTTTGCGGGCGAGGCAGGGGAGGACAGTGCCGTCTCGATCCCGGTGAGTTCACGGGGAACCCTTTATGTCGAACTGAGACCGCTTCAAGGCGGTTACCTCCCGCTTGCGCGTCGAATTGCCCTGGCGCAAGGTCAGGTCGTGCCTGCGTCTTTGGAGGGACAGGACGGATTGTTTTTGGTGCACTGGCCCGGTGCGGTGCTCGATTTGCAATTGAGTCCTGAGTGTGCGCGCTCCGCCCCGCTGCGCGCGTATGAGCGGTTGATTGACGGGCTCACGGTGCGCCTACTGCGAAACGGCGGCGCAGCGCGGCTCGAGATCTCAGATGGCGCCGCTATGGCGGTTCACCCGCTGCCTGACGGCGCACAGCCGCCCGAACTCAAGCAGCTAGCGGGCGGCGCGCTGCTGTTTTCTGGGCCGCTGGACGAGGGCGGACGGTACGCGCTGGTGGTCGGCCGCGCGCTGGACCCAGAGTTGCTGCGCCTGTCGGCCCTGGACGTGGAGGCCCTGGGCGATGGTTCGGTGCGCGCGCTCGTGGACGTGGACGATCAGGTGGGCCACGTCCAGTTGATGACGTACCGCCCCTCGGCGTCCGGGTATGAGTTGGCTCAAGCTGAGCCGATGTGGGCATCCGGCGCGCCCAAATGGCCCCAGACCGCCGAGGATACGGCACTGGCAGCGCTGCAAGCCGCACGGCTGGGCCTTGTGGACGAGGCCGGGGCGTATTTTGCAGCTGGGTTGCCTGGGGTGGGCGGGGCTGCGTTGGCCGAGGCGGCCAGGTCCGATGGCGCAGTGGCGCTCAAGTATCCGCTGCCGACGGGCGAACAAGCGGTTGGGCTGCTGAAACTGATCGGCGACAACGCAGCCATGGTCACGCCCGTTTCCTATCGTGCGCTGGCCAGGGGCGGCAGCCAGGGCGTGTGGCGGTTGGAATCGCTGGAACTCTTGTGAGGCAACACCGCACAAAGGGCGGTTGTGGCGCCGCGCGAACTATGTTGAATTTCGCGTGAACCGGTCACATCACATTGATTTTGATCAGTCGAGCGTGTATACTGTCATGTATAGTGGGGAACCGTTGATAACCGGTTCCCTGCGCGAAAAATGATGGGGGGAATCGCTCGCATGAAGAAACTGTTTGCCATTCTGCTTTGCCTTACCTTGGTTCTGTCCTCGTTCTCGATGGCGCTGGCCTTTGATCCGGTGTCCAAGGACGACATCAAGCTCGGTTTCCTGTACATCGGCGATGTGACGGACATGGGTTACACCTACGCACACCATCAGGGTACGCTGTACATGCAGGCCGCACTGGGTCTTAGTGACGATCAGATCCTGATCAAGAAAAATGTGCCCGAGGACTCCTCCGCCGAGACCGCGATCCGAGAGCTGGTGGAGCAGGGCTGCACCGCCATCTTCGCGACCAGCTTTGGCTTTATGGACTACATGGCAGAGCTGTCTGAAGAGTTCCCAGAGGTCATCTTCCTGCACTGCTCCGGCTACAAGAGCAACGAGACCAACTTCGCCAACTACTTTGGCCGCATCTACGAGGCGCGCTATCTGTCCGGCATCGCCGCCGGCCTCAAGGCCAAGGAGATGGGCAACAACCACCTGGGCTATGTGGCCGCGTTCACCACGATCCCCGAGGTCGTGTACAGCCTGGACGCGTACTTCCTGGGCGCCAAGAGCGTCAACCCCGACGTGACCATGTCGGTCAAGGCCACCAATTCCTGGTATGATCCGACCGCGGAGCGCCAGGCCGCCGATGCGCTGGTCGCTGCCGGTTGTGGCATCATCTCCCAACACTGCGACACCACCGGCCCGGTGGTGGCCGCCCAGGAGAACAAGCTGTACGCCGTGGGCTACAATGCCGACGTGACCGAGTCCGGCCCGGACGCCGTGCTGACCAGCCCGGTTTGGACCTGGGGCATCTACCTGACCGATGCGGTGCAGAAGATCATCGACGGCACATGGGCCCCTGAAAACTCGCTGATGGGCCTGAAAGAGGGCATCGTGGGCCTGGCCCCGCTGACCAAGAACGTGGCTGAGGGCACCCAGGAAGCCGTCGACGCCGCCGCAAAGACGATCCTCGACGGCAGTTTCGGCGTGTTCGTGGGCCCGATCAGTGACAACACCGGCACCGAGAAGGTTCCGGAAGGCACCACGCTGACACCCGGTGAAATCCTCGTCATCGACTGGTTTGTGGATGGGATCACTGTGGGCTGATGCGGTAGGCATACGCGATAGCGCGCGTCCGGCGATGAGAGTCGCGGGACGCGCGCTTTTTTGGGTCTATGCCTTTGTATTTCCCGCCGAGTCTTGGTATAATAGGGCCACCATCCAAAGGAGGCGCTCGCCCATGACCATTCCTGCCCCGGTCCTCTCCCTGATCGACCGCCTGGAAAACGGCGGCCATGCAGCCTATGCCGTGGGCGGGTGTGTGCGTGACAGCCTGATGGGGCGCGTCCCCAGCGACTGGGACATCACGACGTCTGCGTTGCCGCATCAGATGAGGGATCGCTTTGCGGGTCTGCGCACCATTGACACGGGCCTTCGGCACGGTACACTGACCGTGTTGCTGGACGGGCGTCCGTACGAAGTGACCACCTTTCGCGCGGATGGCGAATATTCCGATCATCGCAGACCGGACAGGGTGAGGTTCGTGGCGTCTCTGCGCGAGGATCTGGCGCGGCGGGATTTTACCATCAATGCCATGGCTGCGGGGCGGGATGGCAGGGTGATCGATCATTTTTCCGGGCGGGACGACCTGATCAACCAGGTCGTGCGATGCGTGGGCGACCCCGCCGCGCGCTTTGATGAGGACGCGCTTCGCATTCTGCGGGCGCTGCGGTTCGCGGCCACGCTGAGTTTCCGGATTGATCCGGCAACCGCGTCCGCCATGCGCGAAAAAAAAAGGCTGCTCAAACACGTCTCCAAGGAGCGCGTCTTTGCGGAACTGAGCCGCATGTTGTCCGGCGCAGGCATCGCGCAGGTGCTGTCGGACTATCCGGACGTGCTCTCTGAGGTCATCCCTGACATCGCGCCGACGGTGGGCTTAGATCAGCACAATCCCCACCACGCCTACGATGTTTGGCGTCATACCGCCCTGGCCGTGTCACTGGCGCCGCCGGAGCCCGCTCTGCGCTGGACAATGCTGCTGCATGATTTGGGCAAGCCGCAATGTTTTTCTCGGGACGAAAAAGGGGTGGGCCATTTTTACGGTCACGCCAGGATCAGCGGCAGAATCGCCATGAAAACCCTCGATGACCTGCGCGCGGACAACCGCACGAAGAGCCGCGTACTGACGCTGATCCGCATTCACGACCTGCGGCCTGAGCCCACGGACGCATGGCTGTCGAGGCGGCTGAACGAATACGGTGAGGGCATCCTGCGCGATTGGTTTCGTGTGCAACGCGCGGACACCGGCGCACAGTCAGCGTTCAAACAGCGGGATAAATTGGAGCGGATTGACGCCTGCGAAGCGAAACTCGATGCGTTGATCCGGGCGCAAGCGTGTTTTTCATTGGCCGCGCTGGCGGTAAACGGCGCGGACTTGATGAACATCGGGATCGCCCAGGGAAAGCGCGTCGGGGAGGCGCTAAAATGGCTGCTCGACCAAGTGCTGGACGGCGCGTTACCGAACGACCGCGTCTCGTTGCTTGCGGCCGCCCGCGCGCGGTTTGTGGATTGAGGGACCCTTTCGATGGTACAGATAAAGTCCGTATAAATGAAAGACCTGGTGCATAATATACAGTATACGCGGAGCGGGCTTGCTGCGGCCATGTGCCCATGCCGTCAGCGGGGGATACCCTTCGCGGCGATCCGCGTGTGACGGCGCGGGTTGCATGAAAGCGATGTTGGGCGGAAACGCGGCTTTGCACAAAGCGTTGAACCTGGCAAAGCGGCCACATTCGCAAAAATCAGATAAATCATACGAAATGCGAGGGGGTAAATCAGCGATTATTCAGTTTTTTTTAAAGGGAATTGTATTTGTTATTCGAATGCCGTATAATGTTACTAATCGGTTATGTCCTTGTCACGGACATAACCCCTCTCACATTCTTCGGAAGCACGTGTTAAGGAGCTGGTGACCTATGCGCCATAAACAATGTATCGCCATGTTGCTCGCTGGCGGACAGGGCTCGCGGCTGGGTCTGTTGACCCAGAAGCTGGCCAAGCCCGCTGTGCCCTTCGGAGGGAAATACCGCATTATTGACTTCCCTCTGTCCAACTGTTCGCATTCCGGCATCGATACCGTTGGCGTGTTGACACAGTATCAGCCCCTGGAGTTGAACCATTACATCGGCAACGGCCAGCCCTGGGGCCTGGACGTGAACAACGGCGGCGTGTTTGTGCTGCCACCCTACATGAAGGCCAAGAGCGGCGAGTGGTACAAGGGCACCGCCAACGCCATCTATCAGAACATCACGTTCATCGAGCAGTATGAGCCGGATTACGTGTTGATCCTCTCCGGTGATCACATCTACAAGATGGACTACAATCGCATGCTTCAGGCACACATCAAGAACAACGCGGATGTGACCATCGCGGTCAGGCCAGTTCCGTGGGCAGAGGCGCCATCGTTCGGCATCATGAACACCGACCCGAACAACCGCATCATTGAGTTCGAAGAAAAGCCCAAGAAGCCCAAGTCCAACAAGGCGTCCATGGGCGTCTACGTGTTTACCTGGCCGGTGCTCAGAGCCTATTTGGAGGCAGACGAAGAGGACAAGAAGTCCAAGAATGACTTCGGCCACAACATCATTCCCAAGATGCTCGAGGACAAAAAGCTGATGATGGCATACAGCTTTGAGGACTATTGGAAAGATGTCGGGGCCATCTCCAGCCTCTGGGAGGCGAATATGGACCTGCTCAAGGACCCGCCCGCGTTCAACCTGTACGACAAAAACTGGCGCATCTATGCGCGCAATCCCATTCAACCCCCGCACTACATCGGCGAGAGCGGCGAGGCGTCCGGTTCTCTGATCACCGAGGGCTGCGAGATTTTTGGCAAGGTGAAGAACAGTGTGCTGTTTGCGGACGTAAAGATCATGGAGGGCGCAATCGTCGAAGACTGTGCCATCATGCCGGGCAGCGTGATCCAGCAGGGCGCTGTGGTCAAGCGCGCCATCATCGGTGAAAACTGTTTGATCGGCCAGAATTGCATCATCGGAGATGGTGGCACCAGTGAAATCGCTTTGGTCGGAAGCGACACGTCGATGCCCAGCGGGTTCGTCGTGAAGCCGGGCGAGCAATGCGGCCAGGCTGATTGCGACGCGAAGGGGGGCGATGTCATATGAAAAATGTGATGGGCATCATCTACACCACCAAGGACGACATCGCGATGAGAGAACTGTCGACCACGCGCGCCGGTGCGGCGCTGCCGGTGGTCGGGCGCTATCGCATGATTGACTTCATGCTGTCCAACATGGTGAACTCGGGCATCAAGAACATTGGCGTGATCGTGCAGAAGAACTATCATTCGTTGATGGACCACTTGGGGTCGGGCCAGGAGTGGGACCTGCACACCAAGACCGACGGATTGTTCATCCTGCCCCCATTCCAGACCCGCGAGAATGTGGGCCACTATGACGGCACACTGGACGCCATCCGCTCGAACCTTGGCTACCTTCGCCGCAGCAAGCAGGAATACGTCATCATGACGAGCAGCTACGGCGTGTACAACACAAATTATGACGACTTTGTGCAGCAGCACCTGGACAACGGCGCGGACATCTCTGTGATGTACACCCGCAGCTACACCGAGACCAACGTGTCCTCCTCCATGATGAATGGACACACCTACTTCAACGTGGGTGAGGACGGGATGATCAAGGAACTGGAGATTGGGCCGAATGTGCCGAACTACCCCAACTTCTCCATGAACGTGATCCTGATGAAACGGACGCTCCTGATTCATCTTGTGGATCAGGCGGTGGCGCATGGAATGCACGATGTGCACCGCGACCTGCTCAATTTCTACGTGCGCACCCAGGCGCTGCGCATTCGGGGGTATGAGTACAAAGGGTATTATCGTTGCATAGAATCAATCCCGAGCTATTATCGATTTAACATGGATATGCTAAGCTATCCTCTGCGGCAGGAGATGTTTGGGATTCGGCCGGTGTACACCAAGGTGCGGGACGAAGTGCCCGCCAAGTACGCGGAGGGGGCCAAGTGCCAAAACTCACTGGTGGCCGACGGTTGCATCATTGAGGGCGAGGTCATCAACTCTGTGCTGTTCCGGGGTGTGCGCGTACGGCGCGGTGCTGTGGTCAAAAACAGCGTCATCATGCAAGAGTGCGACATCCAGGAGAATGTCGAGGTGGACAATGTCATCTTCGACAAACTGGTCACCATTCGGTCCGGTAAATTGATCGGACAAAAGGCGTATCCGGTGGTCATTGGCAAGGGAATCACGCTGTAGGCCATGAACGGCCATCAGCGAAGGGCGTCCCCGCTGACCTCCACGGGGTCATCCTGAGCGCAGCGAAGGGTCTTCTTCCAATGCAGGAAGATCCTTCGCTGCGCTCAGGATGGCCGTGAGGGAGAACATGAACGCCATCGGCGGCGCTCGCAATGTGAGTAGCGATCCCCGGACCCGATCGTGGGTCCGAGAGGCATATGGAGGGGTTCAAAATGAAAGTCCTGTTCGTGGCATCCGAGTGTGTACCGTTTTCCAAGACCGGTGGCCTGGCGGACGTCGTCGGCGCACTGCCCAAGGAACTGAAAAAGAAGGACGTGGACGTGCGCGTCATCACGCCGCTGTATTCCGCCATTCCCTATGAGTGGCGCAGTAAGATGGAGCACGTGCTGTACTTCTACGTCAATCTCGGCTGGCGCCGCCAATATGTCGGCATCGAGAAGCTCGAGCTGAACAACATCACCTACTATTTTGTGGATAACGAATACTACTTTGGCCGACCCTATATCTATGGCCTGGGCGGCGACGAGGGAGAGCGGTTCGCGTTCTTCTGCCGCGCGGTGCTGGAGGCGCTGCCTCAGATCAAGTTTGTGCCGGACGTGCTGCACCTGAACGACTGGCAGACCGGCCTGATCCCCGCCATGCTGGAGATCCAATATCGCGTACTGCCGGAATACAAGAAGGTCAAGACCGTCTACACGGTGCACAACCTGCAATATCAGGGTCTGTTCCCGATCAACGAGATCGAGGACCTGGTGTCCCTGGGCAACCTCGCCTACACGGCGGACCATCTGGAATTCTACGGCCAGTGCAACTTTATGAAGGGCGGCCTGACCTGGTCCCACAAGCTCAGCACCGTCAGCCCGACGTATGCCAAAGAGATCCAGACCGCCTACTACGGCGAGCGGCTGGACGGCCTGCTCCGCAGCCGCAAAGACGATTTGGTGGGCATCCTGAACGGGATTGATGAGGACGAGTACAATCCAGAAACCGATCCGCTGATCGTGCAGAATTACTCGGTGGACAGCCTGGACAAAAAGCACCTCAACAAGCTGGCGCTGCAGGCTGAGCTGGGGCTGGAAGTGGGCGCGGACATCCCGATGATCGGCATGGTGGGCCGCCTGTCCGGCCAAAAGGGCCTGGACCTGGTGGAGCGCGTACTGGACAGCATCATGGCCACCGGCGCGCAATTGGTGGTGCTCGGCATGGGCGAGGACAAGTATGTCGATCTGTTCAGCTGGGCCCAGTGGAAGTATCAAGGAAAACTTGCTGCCCGGATTGAGATGAACCATGCCCTGGCGCACAAGATTTATGCGTCCAGCGACATGTTCCTGATGCCTTCGATGTTTGAGCCCTGCGGCCTCAGCCAGATGATCTCCATGCGCTACGGTACGCTGCCCATCACCCGCGAGACTGGCGGCCTGCGCGACACGGTGTTGAGCTACAACAAGTTTATTGACGACGGCAATGGATTCACCTTCCTGAACTACAACGCCCATGACATGCTGGCCGTGATTGAGCGCGCAGTAGGTTATTACCGAGACAACAAGGAGATCTGGCATGCGCTGATGCAGCGTGATATGCGCGGTCATTATGGCTGGGACCAAAGCGCGGAGCACTACTTGGACCTGTACAAGGCCGCGATGGCGCCCGCCAAGAAGGCCGCCAAGGCCGAGTCGGTGTCCTTGGCGGAAGTGCCCGTCGAAGCGCCCAAAAAGACCCGCGCCCAGAAGGACACGGTACCTGCTGCAGAGGCGCCCATCGAAGCGCCCAAGCCCGAGAAAACGCACACCAAGAAGGCTACGGAACCTGCGCCAGAGGCGCCCACCGAAGCGCCCAAGCCCAAGAAGACGCGAACAAAGAAGGCCACAGAGCCCGCTACGGAGGCGCCAATCGAAGCGCCAATCGAGGCGCCCAAGCCCAAAAAGGCGCGCGCCAAAAAGGCAGAATAACCGCACAGTCGCATACATAAGCAGGGCGGGGGCTTACCCCCGCCTTGCTTTGCCGGTATGGAGAGTGCACCCCGCTCCGCCAATGGATAGCGCCACCCGGGCAAGTATGGAGCCGCATTTTGGTCACAAATAACGGAAACTGCAGATTTGAGTGGGAAATACGCGGTTTTCAGTCATTTAGTCATTGCAAGTAGGTTGAGAATACGCTAAAATGGATGCTGAGGTGTTGTGTGAATGAAGACGAAGCTGATCAAGTCTGCGATTCCGATCTATATAGCGGCGGGCCTCTGGGTGGTCTTTGGCATGGTGTTGCCGCTGTATCAGCTGCCCTTTTTGCTGATGGCTGCGGGCCTTTCGGTTGTCGGCTATCTGGCTGCGTCGAAATTCTTTCCCGGCCGCAAGGTCGAAGTTGCACCCACCAGCGGCGATGCGCAGGTGGATGCTCAGCTCAAACAGTGTCGCGAGGACCTACTGAAGATCAAGCAGGCCAACATCGGGATCGCCTCGCCTGAAATCAGCGCGAAAATCGACAGGCTGGAGGCCACCGGCGCCAAGATCCTCAACTCGGTCGCCGAGAAAAAGGACCGCGCCCAGCAGGTGCGGAAGTTCATGAACTACTACCTGCCCACGACGAGCAAGCTGCTGTCCCAGTACAAGGCGCTCTCAGACCTCGGCACCACGGGCGATTCCATCACAAAGGCCATGTCCTCGGTGCAGAACAGCCTCGACCTGATCTGCGGCGCATTCGATAAACAATTGGACAACCTCTACAAAGACGAGGCCATGGACATGACCACCGACGTCTCCGTGCTCGAAACCATGATGGCAGGCGACGGCCTGACCGATGAAGGCATTCAAAAAGTGATCAAGGAGGAACAACAGCAATGTCAGACGACGTCAAACTGACCACGGGCAGCGACCTGCCCACCGCTGAAGCAGTCCAGATGGCGGAAGTCGCAAAAGCCACAGATACCGAAAAACTCATGACCCAGGCGAAGGACGTGGCCCCCACCTTCACGCCCCAGCAACGGCAGATGATCGACGACTTCAGTAACAAGATCGACGTCACCGACACGAACCTGGTGTTTGCGTACGGGTCCTCTGCACAGCAGCAGATTGCGTCGTTCTCCGACAGCGCGCTCAAGAACGTCCAGGCCAAGGACCTGGGCGAAGTGGGCAACATGATCTCGGGCCTGGTGGCGGAGCTGAAAGGCTTTACCGTGGACGAAGATGAGCGCGGCGGGCTGTTTGGGCTGTTCAAGCGCCACATCGACAAACTGGCGGTACTCAAAAACCGATATGACAGCGCCGAAGTCAACGTCAACAAGATCGTGGACGCCCTCGAAGCGCATCAGGTACAACTGCTCAAGGACATCGCGACGCTGGACCAGCTATATGAGCAGAACCTGAAGTATTTCAAGGAACTGAGCATGTACATCGAAGCCGGCAAAAAGCGCATCGCCGATGTGCGCGCGACGGATCTGATCGCCGCCCGCAAGAAGGCACAGGAAAGTGGCTTGCCGGAGGACGCCCAGGCCGCCAATGACCTGGAAGCCAAGATTGACCGGTTCGAAAAGAAGATCTATGACCTGGAACTGACGCGCAACATCTCCATCCAGATGGCGCCGCAGATCCGGCTGCTGCAAAACAGCAACCAGATGATGGCCGAGAAGATCCAGTCGTCGCTGGTGAACACCATCCCGCTGTGGAAGAGCCAGATGGTCATGGCCATGGGCATTGCCCATACACAGTCCGCCATGGAGGCCCAGAAGCAGGTCACCGACCTGACCAACGACCTTCTGAAGCGCAACGCGGACATGCTGCATCAGGCCACCATCGAGACCGCGAAGGAGTCCGAGCGCGGCATCGTGGACATCGAGACGCTCAAGGCCACCAACGAGAAGCTCATCCAGACCATGGATGAGGTGCTCGATATCCAGGCCCAGGGCAAGCAAAAGCGTGCTGAGGCCGAAAAGGAGTTGGCGTCCATCGAGCAGCAACTGAAAAACAAGCTGCTTGAAGTGCGCGACACCCCCGCTGCGGCTGCGCCCGCGCCGAAGGCCATCGTGCCCGATCCGTCCATCGAACCGGGCGTCGCCCCGACAGCGCCCAGTGCGCCCAAACCCGATGACCATGCGGTCTCTGACGGCACCATCACCCTGACCCTGGATCCCAATGCCAACAAGGCCCCAACGGACCTGTAATCACGAGAAGTGGGAAGGGCGGCCTGCCCCCCCTACGACCGTGGGCGCAATGATTGTGCCCACAGGGCGGATGTGGCCGCCTATGGCCCACGCACCCAAATAAGGAGGCGTTAAAATGCGCTTTTCTGAAAACCGTCCCGTCGCCTGGGCCGTGCTCGCCGCAGTGATCTTGTTGACCATCTCGCTCAGCGGCGGCAAGGCGATGAAGGACCTGCGCTATGAGGCAGAGCGCATGTTTTATGACGGCAACAACGGGCTGAGCATCAACAATGACCTGACAATGCGCGCAAACAAGACATCCTTGCTACTTTCCGTGGCCAGGGGCTGTCTGTCCGCGGACAATGCGAATCTGCAGAAGGTTCAGCAGGCGTACGACCATCTGACAGGTGCGGACACCATCGCTTCTGCCCATCAGGCCAACGACGCATTGACCCAATCCATCGAAGGGCTGTACACAGATCTGGAAAAAGCGAACCTGTCGGAAACCGACAAGAACAATGCGTACAACGCGTACAAGGAGATACAGAATCGCGCCTATACGATCAGCGTAAACGCGTCCTACTACAACGACGGCGCGAGCGATTTCAACAAGGTGCTCAAGGGATTCCCAGCCAATTTGATCTCGCAGTTTACCGGCATTGAGCCGCTTGTGTTGTTTGAATAATTGTGCGTCGATCGAACCATGATAGCCAAGAGAGGCAGGTGCACCATGCGTAAGAAGCGTTTTTTGATTTTCATCGGCTTGCTCTTGCTGGTGTTGTTGCCCCAGCAAGTCGGGTTTGCGATGCAGATTCCCAAGCCGGACAGCGACTTTTACGTGCTGGACCAGGCGAAAGTGCTGAGCAATGACGCGAAGGCGCACATTATTTACAACAATGATATTCTCTACAAAGCCTGTGGCGCGCAGATCGTCATCGTCACAGTAGAAAGCGCGGGCGGTTTCAATTTGGCCGACTACTCACGCACATTGGCGAACGAATGGAAAGTCGGCGGACCGCAACAGAACGGTGTTGTGCTCGTCATGTCCATCCGCGACGACGACTACTACACCACGCAGGCAAGCGGAATCGAACTCAGGTTGGGTGCGGGCGACATCGCCGTGTTGCAGAAACAGTATCTTGAGCCTTATTTTGCGAAGCAGCAGTATGAAAAGGGCGCCATCGCCTACTTTGACGCGTTGTTTAACCGAGTGGCTGAAGCGTACAATGTGAATGTGCAGGCAGTGGACGTGACCGGCCAGTACCAAGCGTTTTTGAACAGCCAGCGCCAAACCTACGACACCTATGGCTCATCGAATTATGACTATGACGACGAGGACAGCGGATTCGATTTGGGTGAAATCATCATCGCACTCATCGTCGTCATCGGCATCCTGTATTTCGCCAGCCGTTCGCGCCGTTCCTATTATCACAACAGTGGTTGGGGCAATGGCGGGGGTTGGGGCGGCGGCACCAGTCGGCCGTCGAACGGCAGTTTCTGGTGGGGCTATCTGTTGGGACGCGGCAGTGGCGGAGGTCGAGACGACGACTGGAACCGGCCCAGACCGCCGCGCCCGCCGTCCGGCGGTGGTGGATTTGGTGGGTTTGGCGGCTTTGGCGGTGGTGGCGGCGGCGGCCGGCCCACGGGCGGCTTTGGCGGCGGCCGGTCTGGCGGTGGCGGCGGCGGATTCCGTGGCAGTGGCGCCGGCAGAGGCCGATAACGCGGAATGGGCGGAGCACTGCTCCGCCCATTCGTTTTTCGTGCGTCATTCCACAGTCATCGGCGCATGGTGTGGGATGACGATGGCAGCGTGGCGGATGGGATCATTCTACATGATGGCCCTGCTTTTGTCGGTAAATTGCCCATAGATAAAGGGCAACACATCCTCCTGGCGGATGTCCAGCGCGTGAGACAATTCCTCGTGGAGTCTGCGCTCGGCTTCGTGCAGCAACTTTTCGTCACTGGCGCGCAGCTTTCGCTTTTGTGTGGTTAACTCCTGCTTTCGCAGGTACAGCGTCTTAATCAGCCGGATCAGCTCGGTGCGGTCCTCCCCCTTCAGGATGCGCGCATAGACTTCTGCGCGGTGATTGTCGTCTTCAATCCAGATGGTCTGTTCATCCGGCATTGAGCGGATGAGCGCCAAGGCTTCGTTCTGGTTGAGTACCTTGCGCATGCGCGCGACCAGTTGCTGGTTGTCGATGGGCACATAAATGGTCGTCGTTTGCGAACTGCAGGATTCGAGGACATAGTACTCCACTCGCTTGCCGCGCATCTGGCGCACGGTCTTCCCGGACACTTTGCAAACGCCATCCACGCCGTATAACACGAAGTCGTTCAGTTCAAACATCCCTGTCAACCTCCTCATCACAGGCACGGAAAAAAGAAGTGCAGCCCACTTCATCCGGCATCAGCTCCGCCAAAGCAAATTGCACGTCGAACAAGATAATTATAGCACAAGATTGTGGAAAAGTCATGAGAAAGTAAAGGGAATGCGCAGGGAATTGTTGCCAAAACAGGATCTTGACAGCCGCGCGCGCATGGCGTAAGATCAAGGCAACGGGAAATCGGAGGAGGGAACCAATATGGCGATGAAGACGTTGATTGTTTACGCCTCAAAGCATGGCGCCGCAGCCGAGATCGGGCACCGGATCGGCAAAAAGCTGGGTGCAAAGGCCTACGATTTGAAAAGTGGCAAGGTGCCTCCGTTGGATGGCTACGACTGTGTGATCGTGGGCAGCTCCGTCTATGCGGGTAAGTTGCGCAAAGAGGCCAAGGCGTTTGTCAGCGAGAACGCGGATGCGCTGAACCGCATCAAGTTGGGTCTGTACGTGTCCGGTATGGCGCAGGAGGGCGAAGAAGGCTATTTGACAGGCAACTATCCTCAAGAGATCGTCGCGCGCGCGGCAGCGAAAGCCATGTTGGGCGGGATCGCGGACCCGAAAAAGGAGAACCTTTTCGAAAAGTTGGTGATGCGGATCGTGACCAAGAGCGGGCAGTACAAAAACACCATTTCTGATGAGAAGATCAATGCGTTTGTGGGGAAGCTGAAGGGGTAGTCGCCGTGCCCCGCCGCTGCATCCACCCCCATGCCGCTATCCTTTCATATCGCGAAGCCCTCGACATTTGGAGACCAACATGAAGCGACTCCCCCATCCGAAAAGAGGGGGAGTCGTTGGTTTTGCGAAGGTTTGCGACGAGAGAGCGGAAATCGACGCAGCGTTGGCGGAAAAGGCTCGGAATCATGCGCTTTCGGAGTTTTGAAACACACCCTAATAATACAGGTTTGCGTACATTGAGGAGACCCAGCCAGCGCTTCCTTTGTAGCTGATCTTGTACCACACGACGCCCCGGCTGTCGGTGGAACTCGCATTCAAATAGGAAGCGGTGTTCCCCTGCATGATCGTACCGAGCAGCTTGCCGCCCAGGCTGGGTGAACTGCGCACATTCAAGTCGCCGCCAACGGCCTTGATATAGGAGGGCGCGTAGTCATAATCCCGGTACGTGCCCGTGATCAGATCGCAGTAGCGGGAAGAGACCCAACCGGAGCCGCCATTGTAGCTGATCTTGTACCAGCGGACGCCGCGGCTGTCCGTGGAACCGATGCCCAGGTAGGATGCCGTGCCGCCGGAATAGATGGTGCCGAGTTCACGGCCGTCGAGGTTGGGCGCATTGCGCACGTTCAAATCGCCGGTGGCGCGAATGTAGCCCGAATCGCTGTAGTAGTACGTGTCATAACCCCTGTCCACATATTCGTCGGTGGTGTAGCCGTAACCGCCGTCGCCGTACAGATCGTCGCCGTAGTAATCGCCGTCAACCAGTGTGCAATAGCGCGAGGAGACCCAGCCGGAGCCGCCTTTGTAGCTGATTTTGTACCAGCGCACGCCGCGATCGTCCACGGAGCTTTGACCGAGGTAGCTGGCAGTGTTGCCGGAGGAAATGCCGCCGATCTCCTTGCCGTCGAGGCTGGGCGAGCTGCGCACGTTCAAGTCGCCCGTGGCGCGAATGTAGCTTGTGTCGCGGCTCACATCGTTCAGGGTGCAGTAGCGCGAGGAGACCCAGCCCGAGCTGCCCTTGAAGCTGACCTTGTACCAGCGCACACCCCGGTCGTCCACAGAACTGGAGCCAAGGTAGCTGGCGGTGCTGCCGGAGTAGATGGTGCCGAGTTCCTTGCCACTGAGGCTGGGCGAGCTGCGCACGTTCAAATCACCTGTAGCGCGCACATAGCCCGACGCCAGCGCGGCCAGAGGTCCGACCATCAGCACCAAGAGCGCCACGACCAGGATGAGGCCAAGTTTCCGTTTCATAGGATGTTCCCTCCCTCATTTTGGGCATCATTCAGTGCCCACATTATCCAGTTCGCGAATAACATTTTCGTTACATAGACGTTGCATTGAAGGCAAGGTTCCAGATGTCATAATATTGTAATGGCTGTTTATGAAAAGGCAATAAATGGATTGGAGAGGGGGGCGTGACTCACCTCGCTCCTCAGGATGACCGCGCGGGGGCCGACAAAAAAAGGCTCACCGAATCGTGGTGAGCCTCAATGCGGTGAACCTTTTTGACTTACGCCTTGCCGTTGCAGCCGAGCACGTTGATCAGCTTGTGGCGGACCATCTCACGGATGTTGTTGCGGGCGGGGGTCAGATACTGGCGGGGATCGAAATGCTCCGGATGCTCGTTGAAGTACTGGCGGATGGTGCCGGTCATCGCCAGGCGCAGGTCGGAGTCGATGTTGATCTTGCAGACTGCGGATTCCGCGGCCTTGCGCAGCATCTCTTCCGGAATGCCGATGGCGTCGGGCATCTTGCCGCCGTTCTCGTTGATCATCTTGACGTACTCCGGCATGACGGAGGACGCGCCGTGCAGCACGATCGGGAAGCCGGGCAGGCGCTTGACGACCTCGTCCAGGA